>NZ_WJWY01000017.1 GCF_010367435.1 Fusobacterium sp. IOR10 | reverse complement strand
TCAAAAATATATAAGTGAAAATTTAAGATTAGGAGTGGGATATAATTTTTCTAAGTTTGATGATGACTTAAGAAGAGATGATTATGACTCTCAAGGATGGTTTATAAATATAGTAGGTGTATTTTAAAAAGAAAAATCCTTCAGAAATATTTCTGAAGGATTTTTGTATTTATGATAGAGAAAATAAACGAGGTTGACTAGTTGCCTTGGCTCTAGAATTATTTATAATGTTGTAAATATATTTATCTAAACTTTCATCATTACAAATTTTATAAAGATCTTTTTCAAAATCTATTTCCTCTTCAAGTTTGTCATCATTTTCCATATAAGTTTTTATTCTTGTTTTAATTAAAGCTCGAAACATTGAATTTATTTCCTCTTCAGTATAAGTTCCTTGCTTTAATCCTTTGTAAATAAGTTTTATTTCTTTTCTCAGTTCTTTTTTAGCTCTAAGAACAAGCTCTAAATATTTTCCATTTTTAATATAACCATACTTTTCTAAAAAATATTCTTCAATACAAATAACTCCCACAGTGAAAATATATTTAGCTCCATTTAGATTATTTAGAGTATTAAAAAATTCATTTTTTCTTAGGGTATCTTTATTATAATAAAGCATATTATGAATCATATCCTCTAAAATGTTTTTCAAAATAATTTCCAAATTAAAATTATCCTCATTGTATTTTTCCAAATGTTCACTAATATAGTTTTTCATTTTATGAGTTTCTCTTTTGTCATTTTTACCTTTAAATATTAGAGATATCTTTTGGATGTTAAATTGATTACCACTATTAATGTTTTCATCTAAATCTTTTAAAACTATAGGTATAATTTTTCCAATTCTATAGGTTAAAATTTTAGAGATATCATCTAAATCAAAATCAGTTATATTAATTTTAGGAATGGTAATATTATATTTTTCAAATGCATTTTTCATATTTTCCCTCTAATCAAATATAAGTTTATTTCCTGTGTTATTAGAAATATAATTTAAATTTTGTTTTTTTAATTCATTTATAAAATTTGCTCCAGTACAATGGGATGTACCTAAAAATTTAATATTATTTTCTTTAAAATAATCAATGGTTTTATTTATTCTATCTAAATTAGCTCTAGATAAATGAAGACCTCCAACTATTCCGTAAATATTTTTATGAGTTTTTTCTTTGATTTTTTCCACAATGTTTCCTATTCCTATATGGGAGCATCCGCAAACAATTAAATATCCCTTTGAAGTATCAATACCTATTGCAACTTCATCTTCCATTTTATCTACAATATTTTCATTGTTATTTTTTAAAATATATCTTTCATTATCAGGCTCAAAATTTGTAACATTTTTAAAGTTTGTAAATAATGTTGTTTTTTCAGAAAGTTTTAAGGTATCCTCTTTCATTTCCACAACATTTATATTATTTTCTATTAAATATTCTTTATTGAAATTATTACCAATAAAGGTTTCAACATTATTTTCAAGTTTATATTTTTCTTTGAAAAAATTAGGGTTAATATATAGATTAAAATCTTTATTAACTGTTTCAATTAATGATTTTAATCCTCCAGTATGATCAAAATGACTGTGACTAAGAACCACAGTTTTTAGATCCTTTAAATTAACATTTAATTTTTCTGCATTTTTTAAGAAAAGACCAGTTTGTCCAGTATCCAAAAGAAGTTGAATTTCTCCATCATCTATGTATAATGATAATCCAAACTCATTATCTAAATTAGAATTTATTTTTTTCTCATTTTCTATAATGATAGTTATTGTTATACTCATAGTCACTCCCTTATCTTTCTTTAATTACAAAAGATTTTCCTAATTTTGATTTTAGTAAATTTAAAAATTTCACTTTTTTAGTCATCATTAATGGGATTATAATTTGTTTTTTATCCTTTGTAATAATATCTAAAACTGTTTGCAATCTATTTCTTTTACCTAGAGATTGCTCTTTTAAAGTACAAGATTTTATATTTGAAAAGGATACATTTATTCCTTTGCTAATTAGGGAATTTTTATTAAAATCCAATATTATATGATAACTAAAATACATTTTAATATGTCTAAATCCTATAAATAATAGGACTATTCCAAAAATCATATTTTTTGTAGATGGTGTTTCACTTAAAGTAGAAATATATAATTCTATTAAACCTATAATAAAAAATGGTATTCCAGTTCCTAGCCAAATTAAGGTTTTGTTTGCTTCAAGAAAAAATCTTTCTCTTCCTTGAGCTTCAATATTTCCATCAATTTTTTTTATTAGTTCCTCATAAAATAACATAGAATACCCTCCTAAAATTTTTATTTTATAATCGCTTGTAAATGTTCATCTTTAAATTCAATGTTATGTATAGAGTTGATATATCTTATAGTTTTACTGCTTCCTCTAACTAATAAAGTTTGAGTTCTAGCAATATTTCCTTTTCTTTTTACACCAGTTAATAAATCTCCATCAGTAATTCCAGTTCCAGAGAAAACAATTTTATCAGTACTTACAAGTTCTTCTAAAATTAATTTTTTATTAACTTCAACTCCAGCTTCAGTACATCTTCTAAGTTCATCTTCAGATATTTTATCATTCTTGTCATCAGAACCTTTAACGTCGCTTCTTAGGATAAGTTTAGCTTGCATGTCTCCACCTAAAGCTCTTATAACAGCAGCTGATACTACACCTTCAGGAGCTCCTCCTATACCATACATCATATCAACATCAGAATCAACCATACAAGTTAAAATTGAAGTTGCCACGTCTCCATCAGGGAAAACATACATTTTAGCCCCTAAATCTCTGATTCTTTCTATAATTTTTTTGTGTCTAGGTTTTTCCAAAACAGCTATCATTAAATCTTCTATATTTTTTCCAAGAGCCTTTGCTACGTTTCTAATATTATTTTCTAGAGAGTCATCAATATCAATACACCCCTTTGCATCAGGTCCAACAACTATTTTTTCCATGTACATATCTGGAGCTTTTAGGAAATGTCCCTTTTGAGCTGCAGCAAGTACTGCAACAGCATTTGGTTGTCCAAGAGCAGTCATTCTAGTTCCTTCAATAGGGTCAACAGCAATATCAACTGGTTCTAAGTCAACATCTCTAAATTCTTCTATTTTTTTTGAATTATATTTTAAACCTACTTTTTCACCAATGTATAGCATAGGAGCTTCATCAATTTCCCCTTCACCTATAACTATTTCCCCATCGATTTTCAATCTGTTTAAAACATTTCTCATAGCTTGGACAGCTGCATCATCAGCTAAATTTTTATCCCCTCTTCCAACCCATTTTTGAGCGGCTAAAGCTGCTGCTTCTGTTACTCTAGCAAAATCTAGTGCTAATTCTCTCTTCATTAATCTATATCCTCCTTGAATTATTTAATAACCTTGTATATTTGTTCTCCTGGTTTAACCATTTTAAGCTGATTCCTAGCTATTTCTTCTTTATAATATTCTATTTTCAATTTTTTAATATCATCATTACATGTATTTATAGAGTCTAAAAGTTCTCTTTTTTCTTTTTTTAAACAGGCTAAACTTTTATTTAACTTTTGTATTTTTATGTAACTTCTATGTATTTTAGGAATAAAACTTGAATTTACACCGCAAAATATTAATATAATTAAAATTTTAGTATAATTATTTTTCATAGATTATCATCCCTTGTGCATTTATTTTTTAGTGCTGTTTTTAACTCTAGCTTTCTTCATAAGTTGTAATTTTTTAGATATCATTCTTCTAGATATTGGAGAGATTCTTTCAATAAAGAGAACACCATTTAAATGATCATTTTCATGTTGGAAAGCCTTTGCTAAAAATCCTTCCATTTCCTCTTCCACAATCTCTTTATTTTCATTTAAGTATCTAACTTTTATTCTATTGGCTCTTTTAACTTTTTTATAAATTCCAGGTACACTTAAACATCCTTCATCAGATTCATTACAGTCATCAGACATTTCAATGATTTCAGGATTAATAACCTTTCTAGGGCCGTTACCAATATCAATTACAAATAATTGTTTATTAACTCCAATTTGAGGTGCAGCAAGTCCAACACCACTTGTATCATACATTGTTTCTAGCATATCATCTAATAATTTTTTTGTTTCATCATCAACGTCTACAACTAATTGATTTAAATCAATTAAGCATGGATCTCCATAAGTTCTAATTTCGTATATCACTTTTAACACTCCTTTGTTATATAAGATTTATAGGGTCAACATCCACAATTATTCTACAGTCTTTACTATCAAAGGCCTTTAGAATAACCTTTAGTTCACATTTAAAATGTGTAATATCTTCTTTCTTTCCTTTAACGAAAATATTTTGTCGATACCTATCTTTAACTTTATAAACTAAACTTTTATTGGGACCATAAATTTCCACATAGTCTCTTTTAATTTTATTATATAATTTTTTTGATATGATATCTAAATTTTTTTCATCCTTAGAGGATATTCCAATATTTATAATTTTTGAAAATGGTGGGTATTCTAGAAGTTCTCTACTTTCAATCTCTTCATTATAAAATCCCTCATAATCATTATTTTTTATTTTGTCCATAACATAGTTTTCAGGCTGATAAGTTTGAATAACAACCTTACCCTTTTTACTTCCTCTACCAGCTCTTCCAGAAACTTGTGTTATTAATTGATAGGTTTTTTCAGTGGCCCTAAAATCAGGAAAACTTAAAATAACATCAGAATTAATTACTCCAACTAGGGTAACATTGGGAAAATGTAGCCCTTTAGCAATCATCTGCGTACCTATCATTATATCATATTTTTTATCTAAAAAATCAAAATAAGTTTTTTTATAGAAATTTTTTTCTTTGGAACTTTCAGAATCTACCCTTATCATAGGCACAGAAAAATATTCTTTTAATTTTTCTTCAACTTGTTCAGTACCCTTTCCACCAAAATTTAAATTTTTACTTCCACAATTACTGCAAACTCCACTAAATGTTTTTTCCCTTCCGCAATAATTGCATTTTAATTTATTAGTACTATTATAGTAACTTAATTTAATAGAACAGTGTTCACATTCTTCCACATGGCCACATTCTTTACATTGAATCATAGTGGAATATCCCTTTCTATTTAAAAGGATGATCACTTGTTCCCCTCGTATCAATGTATCTTTTATATTTTTTAGTAGTTTTTTACTAAAGAAATTATCCTCTTCTTCCTTCATATCAACAATTTCAATTTCAGGAAGGGTTGCGTTATTATATCTTTTTTCCAAAGTTATAAGTTTAAAATTTTTAATTTTAGAATAAAAATAATTTTCAATAGATGGAGTAGCAGAACCTAGGATAACCTTGCATTTTTCAATGTATCCTCTTCTTAGGGCAACTAACTTAGCGTTGTATCTAGGGTTTGTATCTTGTTTATAACTAGCTTCGTGCTCCTCATCAATTATTATATATTTTAAATTTTTAACAGGGGCAAAGATTGCAGATCTAACTCCTAAAACAATTCTCTTATCTCCCTTATTTATAGATAGCCATTCCTCTTCCCTTTCCTTATCACTTAATTTACTGTGTAAAATAGCAACTTCTTGGTTAAATTCCCTTTGAAATCTACTAACCATTTGAGGGGTTAAAGAAATTTCAGGAACTAAGAAAATACTTCCATAATTTTCAAGTAGGGCTTCTCTAACTAATTTTATATATATTTCAGTTTTTCCACTTCCTGTTATTCCTTTGATTAAATAATATAAATCTTTAGAATTGGAAATTTCTTCAATAGCCTTTTTTTGTTCATCATTTAAAACAACATCTTCAATAGTATCTTTCTTTTCTATATTGCTTACACTATTTTCCCTTGTTTTTATTAATTTTAAAAGTTCTATGGTTTTTTCTTTAACAGCTTGCTCAATTTCTTTTTTAGAGAACTTACCTTCCAAATGTTTCTTTGAAATTTTTAGTTTATCAGAAAAATAAACCTTAAGCCTATTATAAATAATTTTTTCTTCATCATTTAAAATTAAATTATTTTCATTTATTTTAAAATCAAAATAAATTTTTTTTTCAGGATTAACTACTAACACATTTTTTTCTATAAATAGATTAACTTCATTATTTTTAAAATATTTTCTCAAAGTAGCCTTAGTAACAATTTCCTTTTTTTTAAAATATTTTAAAATATTATTTTCAATGGAAATAAGGTTACAATGCTCAACTAATCTATAAAATTCATAATATTGAATTTTAATATTACCAGGAAGAGCAGCTAGAAAAACCTGCTGAAAAGTACATAAGTAATAGTCTTTAATCCATAAAAGTAGTTCAATATATTTTTCATCAAAGGAAATTTCATTTTCCAATTTTCTTTTAATAGGGAGAACCTTAAAGGGAAATTTATCTTTAATATCCTCTTTAATAATTATAGCTCCCCTTTCTTTATTTCTAAAGTTAACAGCAACTCTATCACCAATTTTAAAAGTTTCATCTTCATCAACATAGGTAAAAAAATCATTGGTACCGTCTACATATAAATTATAGTATTTCACTTTTTACCCCCTAATATTAAATGGATGGTCTTAGTATCTTTTAAGTTAGTTCCCTCTTTAGGATAAAAGTCCTCAATTAATCCAGTTCCTTTAATATCAAAATCAATGTCTTTACTTTCAAATAGAATAATTGCTTCCCTTGCTGTAAGACCTTTTAAATTAGGCATAGAAACAATATCAATTTTTTTGTGTTCAATTAAACTTGGAAAGTTTGTTTTGTTGATTTTTATTTTTTCAATTTGGTTAGACAAAATTTCCTTCTTCATGGTTATTCTTTTAACTACCTCTTTAAATACAGGAGCAGCAACAATACCACCATATTTCTTTTCAACCTCAGGTTTGTAAAAGGTTATAAAGGCAACATATTCAGGCTTATTTGCAGGGAAAACTCCAACAAAGGAAGTTAAAAAATCCTTCTTAATATATCCAGATTTACCTCCACTTATTTGAGCAGTTCCAGTTTTTCCACCAATTCTATATCCATTTAATTTAGCATGTTTTCCTCCACCATTATTAACAACATTTTCTAATAATTCTCTCATATAAGTTGAAGTTTCTTCACTTATAGGATGCCCTATAACTTTAGGAAGGTTTCTTCTAATAACAATGCCATCTTCATCAACAATTTTTTTAACTAAAAAAGGTCTATACAAAGTACCACCATTAACAATTGCTGAAAAGGCAGTGACCATTTGAACAGGGGTTACTGCAACACCTTGTCCAAAGGCAATTGTATTTTTCTTAAGCCCATCCCATTTATAACTAGGAGTGGTATAAGGTTTTTTTTCAAAGGGGAAATCAACGTTGGTTTTATTATAAAGACCATAATTGATTAAATACTCTTCCATTTTTTCATTTGAAAATAGATCACTAATCATTACCATGGCTACGTTACTAGATTTAGCTAGAATTTCTTTTAAAGTTAAAACTCCCTTTGTGCTTCTACTAGCCTCTTTAATAGTGTGATTATATTTAGTTATTTTTCCATCTTTAATGTCAAACTTACTTTTTTTATTTATAAATCCATCATTTAGAGCAGCAGACATAACTATTGGTTTAAATATTGACCCTGGTTCAAGTTGATTTTGAAACACACCATTTCTTAGAACCTTCATATTTTTTCTTAAATTAGAAAGGGCTAAAATTTCTCCATTGTTTGGATTTATTATAATAGCATAGGCCTCTTCTGATTTTGTTTCTTTAAATTTTTTTCTCATTTCATCATTTAGAATGTATTGAATATCATTGTCAATGGTTAAAAATAAGCTTTTACCATCTAAGTTAATATTCATTTCCTCTTTGGCCATTGGTAAAATCAGTTTTCTATTTTTGGCAAAGATACTTTTTTTAATAATTTTCTTTTCATTTAAATAGCTGTTATAATATTTTTCCAAACCAAAAACTCCAATATATTTCCCACTTTTATTGGAATATCCAAGCCTACCAATTGTTTCTTGGTAATTATTAATATTATAATATTTTCTCACACTGTTTTCTTTTATGAAAATTTCATTTCTATAAATTTTATATTTTTTTAAAATTTTATCCAATTTAATTTTTTCATTTTCATTTAGACCTTTGGTTATATTTTTGTATCTTCTTCCATTTTTTCCATCCTTTAAAACTGTTTTCATAAAATAGTTATAATTTTTATTAATTTTAAAAGTTTCGAAAATTTCACCAATTGCTTTTTTAGAAGGTGGATTAGAAATCACTCTTTTTGGATCTAAATAAAGATTGTAGGTTTTTAAACTGTAGGCCAATTCAGTTCCATTTCTATCTAATATTTTTCCTCTTTTACCTTTTAACTCATAATATCCCTCTATTTGTTCATTAACAACTTTTCTATATTTATCAACATCAATTATTTGAATTTTAATTAATCTTAAGCCTAAGATTAAAATAAAAAAAAGAATAATATCAGTACTAGCTAGGGTTTTTAATTTAAAATTGTCAGTTGTTTTAATTTTCTTCCACTTATGGAAAAGCCATAGAAAATATATGAAAAATACAAGGGCACTTACAGCAAAAAAGCTATTTTTAAAATGTAAAGCTATAAAAAATAACAAAGCATTTATAATAAGTAATGGTATTTTTAAAATTCTTTTTTTAGTCAATTTATTATTCTCCTTTTAGTTTTCATATATATTATATCAAATTTTAGCTATATTGAAAGATTTTTTATTAAATTTTTATTAAAAACTACACTAGCATATTTTTTTCAAATATTATATAATAAGTTGTATTGAAGGAGGGAACATGAAAAAATTAACACTTTTTATTATGATTCTAATGGGGACGCTAAGTTATTCTAAAGAGTTATTTAAAGTTATTGATACAGACTATGTATTGGAAAACTATTATAAATCCAAAAGTTACAATAATAGTATAAAAAAAGATTATAATAATTTATCAAAAAAATATAAAATAGATGTTTTTAATTTAGATTATAAAAAGATAAAGGATTCAGAATTAAAAAAAGAAATAATTAAATTAAGGAAAAATCAAAGGGAATATATAGACGAAATCAATGAAGATTTAGTAACTGCTATTTATATTAACTTTCCAAATGATACAGTTTTTCCAGTTGAAGCAATATTAACAGGGAAAACAATAAATATATCTGATAAAATATTGGATTTTTTAAATGATATGTATACTCCAGTGGTTCAATTAAAAAGGAAAGATAATCACTTAAATGATTATGTTGCAAATTAAAAAAAGAGGAAATTTCCTCTTTTTTTTTAATCTATAATATATCCAAGACTTAATTGGTATATAAATTCTTTTCTTTCATCATTGTGAGAAATTGAAAGGCTAATAGGCCCAACAGGGGACAAATAACCTAAACTAACTCCAAATCCTTGAAGATAGTCATCCCACAGTTCATTTACATTCTCTGAACTTTCAGATGAATAGTTATATTCTTTAAAAGTGGTGATATTGTATTCTCCAGTAAGATATAAATTTGAAATAAGTTCATATTGTATTCCTAATTTAAATAAAACTAAATCTTCCAAAAGTTTTTCTTGAGGAGCAAAACCTGCAAAGGAGAATTCTTTTTTATTTACATTGCTGAAATTTCCTCCAAGTTTTAAATATTCGTCAATTGGAATATTTGTTCCCTCAATTTTAGATATTGAAAGGGAAGATAAAATTGAAATCTTTTTAGTTACTGGAATAAAATTATCCATATTTAAAGTACTACCAAAAAATTCTGAAGAAGTTTTTTCAAAGGCCCCGCCCCAAAAATAGTTAGCAGTACCAATGAATCCTTTTTTAGGATAATAAATAGCATCTGCTTTATCCCAAAGAAATTTCAAATATCCTTGACCATAATTTTTTACATTTGAATTAAGTGTATCATCATAATCGTAACTACCTACACTTGTGGATAGTTTTTTATTTTTCATGGAAATTCCATAGGAAACTAAAATCTCATTTTTTAAATGTGTATTAACATTCATATCAAAATTAATAGTACTGTTTTTAAATGTAGCTTCCCTTTGATTGTTGTTATATAGAAATAAAGGGGACTCATCATAACTTAATCCAACACTAAGTCCAAATTTATTATTAAGACCATAGTAAAATAAGTTTCTAATTCCTACACCTAAATAGTCTCCTCCCTTTAAATAAATATTTGAATTAGATCCAAATTTACCAAAGGATTTTAAATCAGTGGCTATTTTCAACTGTGTATAGTAATTACTTCTATAATTAAAGGCAATACCAAGTGTGTTACTGGGACTTTCTTCAATATATAAATTAAGAGTATTTTTATCCATAGAATAAAATACCTTATCAACAAAGTCAAGACCATAGAGTCTCATTGACAATCTATTTAAATCTGAAGTATTAATATCCCTATCCTTATATGCTAATAAAATGTTATTAATGATAGCTGTTTTATAAGGATTGGTAATTCCGTGTATATAGGATTTTTTAACTACTATAGAATTAGTTTTAATTACAACTTTTTCTTTTGTTTTCTTAGGAAGAAGATTTAAAGCTTCAAGTTTTTTTTCAGTAGCTTCAATTCCAAGTTCTTCAATTTTTTTAGCCTCTTTATAGTCAATACTAGAATAATTTTCAAGATTTGGCTCTATTAAAATAGTGGCTAATTTTTTTTGAAAATCTGTACTAGCAGCACTTTGAATAGATAATATCTGTTCTGCTGTAGTAACAATATTGTATTTATCTCTGTTTTTTTTGCTAATATAAGCTCCAACATTAACACCAATTATCTTAGTAGCTCCCATTTCAATAGCATTTTCCACAGGAAAATTTCTAGTAACAAGACTATCCACATAGTGATAGCCGTCAATATTAACAGAAGGAAATATTGATGGAATAGCTGTACTAGCTAAAACTACCTTTGCTAAATCTCCCTTTTTAAAGGCTGTGGTATTTCCTGTATCTAAATTTGTAGCAACTATTCTAATTGGAATAGGTAGTTTATCAAAATCTGTAATATTGTTAACTCTTTTAAATATTTTCTTTAACTGAAGATAGTTTTTTTGACTATTTTTTAAACTTTTAGGAAAAGAAAAATTAAAATCTGAATCATATTTTAAAGAAAAAGCATATTTATTATTAGCTAGTCTTTCCTCTAGGGGAATGTCAGTTCTATTTGGATTGTCCTTGTTAAAGGAATCGTTCCAATCAAAGTTCAATAGGTAATTTTCAATTTCATCAGGGGTATAGCCTATTGAGTACATGGAACCAATAATAGCTCCAATACTAGAACCAACTATGTAATCAATTTTAATATTATTTTTTTCTAAAACCTTTAAAGCTCCTATATGTGCAAAACCTTTAGCTCCCCCACCACTTAAAACTAAAGCTATCTTAGCATTGGTTTTAACATTTTTTATTTCTTTTGTTTTTTTCAATATTTTTATTTTATTATTTAATAATTTTATTTGCTTTTCAAGTTTTAGTATTTCAACATCTTCCTTAGACAGTTGTTCACTGGCAAAGGAAGACCCAAAGGAGAACAAGCAAATACAAATAATAAAAAATTTATTCATTTACTCCTCCAGTATATAAATTTTCAAATACCTTAAAAAATGCAGGGAATGTTTTGTTAACACAAGTTGCATTTGTTATGATAATATCAGGAATTCTTAGTCCTGCAAGGGTGAAACTCATAGCTATTCTATGATCGTTATAAGTTTCAATAGAGCATCCTGTATAATTTTTAGTCTCCTTTGGAATTATTTTTAAACCATCTTTAAATTCAGTGGCACTACCGTTTATATTTTTAATTTCAGTTCTTATTGAGAATAATCTATCAGATTCTTTAATTCTAAGATTAGCTACATTATAGATTTCTGATGGAGTATTTGCAAAAAGAGCAACAGTGGCAAGGGTTGGAACTAAATCAGGTGTTGAATTTAAATCCAAAGAGAACCCAGGATAAGCTTCACAACCTTTAACAGTTACAGAATTATCATCCCTGTCAATTACTTCTAATCCAATGTCTTGCAATATATTTAAAATTCTAGAATCCCCTTGTATACTATCTTCAAAAAAATTATTTAATTTTATTGTACTGTTAGTAATAAGAGCAGCAGCTAGGAAGTAAGAAGCAGAAGACATATCCCCTTCTATAACATAGCCCTTAACATTGTTATATTTACCTTTTTTTATAAAATATCCATTTTCAGTTTTTTCAACATGAGCTCCAAAATCTTCAATCATATTTATTGTTGTATCCACATAGGATTTTGAAATAATTTTATTTGTAGTGATAATTTCAGTGTCATGATTATAGCAAGTAGCTGCAAGTAATATAGCAGAAAGGTATTGACTACTATTAGCTCCAGAAACTTTTACAACACTTTTTTTAGTTTTAGTTGAAATAATTCTTAAAGGAGGAAACCCAGATGCTTTAAGATATTCAATTTTTATTCCAAGATCTCTTAAACTATCTGCAAGTTCTTGTATAGGTCTTAAATTCATTCTAGAAGAACCTTCTAAAACCACTTCTCCAGTACCAGTTGCAATATAGGCTAATAAAAACCTCATAACAGTACCAGCATTTCCTACATATAGAGTTTTCTTTCCAAATTCTCTTTTTTTGTTACCGATTATTTTTATGAAACGTTTATCATCAGAAATCATAATTTTATTTCCTAATTTAATTAAGCACTCGATCATATGTAGAGTATCATCACTAAAAAGTGGGTTTTTTAAGATTACTGGATTTTCAGAAAGAGAGGCTAATATTAAAGCTCTACTAGTTATAGATTTAGAACCTGGTATATCAACTTCAGCAGAAAAATTATAATTTGGTTTTACTAAATATTCCTTCATTTTTTATTCAACTCCTCTGTATTATTTTGCTTCACATTATATTATATCATTTTTTGGTGTTTAGTTAAAGGTAGACTTACAAAAATCTTTTAAAGTTAGTAAAAATTTGATATTTTTCTTGGAAAGATTGAAGTATTTTAAAACTTCTTGGATTTTTTCATTATCATTTTCCATAAAAAATAGAAATAATAGGATTTTTTCCTTTTCTATCTGTTTAATATTTCTACAAAAAAAAGTATTTTTTAAGTTAAAAATATTATTAAAAGTTTTTAAAATATTTTCATAGGTATTTATTTCAATACTTTTTGTATTAAAACATGAAAAGACCCTGTATTTAATTATATTTAAAATTATATTTTCTAGGTTTTCTTCTTCAAAAAGATGAAATAGTTCGTTTTTAAACCTATCAGATGAAATATTGAGAATAAGATTTTTTGAAATAGCATCCTTTAAAAGAAATTCTGTTCTAGATTCTAAAGTATAGTTATATCTACTTAAAAATTTAATAGCTCTTAAAATTCTAGTGGGATCTTCAAAAAAACTTTTTTCATGTAAAATTTTAATTTTCTTCTCTGAAATATCACATAGTCCCTTAGCATAATCAATTAATGACAGTTCATTATCTAGTTTAATGTAAAGGGAATTAATGGTGAAATCTCTTCTACAATAATCCTTTTCTAGTATTGATCTTTCAACAATAGGCAAAGCTCCAGAGAAAGGATAGGTTTCAGTTCTAGGAGCAGCAATGTCAATGTTAATATTATTTGTTAGAAGAATATTAAAAGTTAGAAATTTTTCATTGAATCTAGAATATTTAACTTCAAATAAATTACATATGGATTCTCCTAATTTGTAAATATCCCCTGTATAAACAATATCAATGTCACAGGTATCTTGTTCTATAATTATATCCCTAACAATTCCTCCAACTAAAAAAATATTTTTATTTTCTTCTAGTGAAATGGTGTATAATATATCTAAAGTGTGCAGAATATTTTTAGATAAAAAACTTTCAAGATTCTTATTAAACTTTTTTAATTTATTTGTTATTTTCATAATGGGACCACCTAAATAAAATTTATACTTAAATTATATCATTTTTAATTAAATCTTGAAAGTAAAGATAAAAAGGAGGGAAATATTATGGACAGTATTGATAGTTTAGTAAAGATAGTTGAAGAAAGTAAATACATAGTTTTCTTCGGTGGAGCAGGAACCTCAACAGATTCAGGAATAAAAGATTTCAGAGGTAAAGAGGGTCTATACAAAACTTTATATAAAGGTTATAAACCAGAAGAAATTTTGAGCATTGATTTTTTTAACTGTCACAGGGAAATTTTTAGTGAATATGTTAAGGAAAAAATGTCTATAGAAAATATAAAACCAAACAAGGGGCATTACGCTCTATTGGAACTTGAAAAAATGGGAAAATTAAAGGCAATTATTACCCAAAACATTGATAATTTACATCAAGAGTCAGGAAGCAAAAATGTTATAGAATTACATGGAACACTTAAAGATTGGTATTGTTTAAAATGTGGAAAGAGAGATACTAAAGAGTTTAAATGTGAATGTGGAGGAGTTGTGAGACCAAAAGTAACTCTTTACGGGGAAATGTTAGATGAAACTGTAACATACAGAGCTATTGGGGAAATAGAAAAGGCAGATACCCTAATAGTATCAGGAACTAGCTTAACAGTTTATCCTGCTGCAAATTATATAACTTATTTTAAAGGTAAAAATTTAGTTATAATAAATGAGGATTTTACTGGTTATGATGCCCATGCAACACTTGCAATAAAAGGTAATTTTTCAGAAGTTTTAGATAAACTAGTAAAAAAATTAAAAAAAAATTAAATTTAAAAAATAGCAATTAAAACTTTTAGGAGGATATATGAAATATAAATTAGAACATGCTTGTATAAGGGTGATGGATCTTGAAAAGTCACTTGAATTTTACAAAGGAGCTTTAGAGCTAAAAGAAACAAGAAGGAAAGATTTTCCAAAATGGAAATTTACATTGGTATATTTAACAGATGCAGATGAAAATTTTGAGATAGAATTAACATATAATTACAGTCCTGAAAAACCATATGAAATGGGAAATGGATTTAGTCATTTTGCTTTAGTGGTAAAGGATTTGGAAAAATCCTATGATGTACATAAAAAATCAGGATATGAGGTAACAGATCTTAAGGGACTTCCAGGGGAACAACCTAGCTATTACTTTATTACAGATCCAGATGGATATAAAATTGAAATAATTAGAGCTAAATAATTTAATGTGGAGGTAGATTATGGAAAAGGTAACTTTAAACAATGGTGTTCAAATTCCTATTATTGGACTTGGAACATATAGAGCAAAGGACAAAGATGTATATAACGCTGTAAAAATAGCTTTAAGATCAGGATATAGACATATTGATACTGCTATGATCTATGAAAATGAATTGGAAATTGGAAGGGCAATTAAAGATAGTGGAATTCCAAGGGAAACACTTTTTATAACATCTAAATTATGGAACTCAGACCAAGGTTATGAAAGTACAAAAAAAGCATTTGAAGAATCATTGAAAAAATTAGGAACAGATTATCTTGATATGTATTTAATACATTGGTTCAAGGGTGAAAAAAAAGCTGCTGATTCATGGAGAGCAATGGAAGAGTTATATGAAGCTGGGAAAATAAAAGCAATAGGAGTTTCAAACTTTACTGAAACTCACATTAAAACACTTTTAAAAACAGCTAGGATAAACCCTGTAGTAAATCAAGTTGAAATTCATGTGGGACTTCCCCAATATAATTTACAAAAATATTGTGATTCAAAGAATATAAAATTAGAAGCCTATGCTCCTATGCAATCAGGGGGAATATTTTCCAATGAAGATATGAAAAAAATTGCCATTAAACATAATAAAACAGTGGCTAATATAGGATTAAAATTTTTAGTTCATAGGGGAATTATTGTTCTTCCAAAATCTGTAACAGAAGAAAGAATAATATCTAATAAAGATATTTTTGATTTTTCATTGGATGATGAAGATTTGAAACTTTTAAAAAAACAATGTAATGGAATGAGGTTATTTCCTGATCCAGATAATTGTTCATTTTAATTTAATAAAAATAGGGGGAAATATGATAGTAGTAGTTGCAAAAAACGTTGTAAAAAATAATAAGGTGGAAGAATTTAAAAGTCTAGCAAAGGAGCTTATAGGACATACATTAAAAGAAAATGGATGTATAGAATACTGTGCATATGAGGATTCTAAAAATAAGAATATTCTAACATTTATTGAAAAATGGGAAAATATGGAAGTTTTAAAAGCACATTTTGAAACAGCTCATTTTAAAAGAATTGTACCTCAAATTGATGGAATAACAAAAGATGGAGATATTAATATATATAATAAGATCTAAAAATATTAAAGCATAAAAGAAAAGAGACAATTCCTATATTTTATAGGAATTGTCTCTTTTTAATTTCTATTAATTATTTTACACTTTATATTTTTTAATTTTAGAAAGGAATAAAGTTATAGAAACAACTGCAAGTATTAAACCAGAGCAGTTACCAACTATTTCAGGTAATCTAAATCCTTCAGGGGCAATTAAAATATAAGAAGTAACTACAACTGTCATGAAAGTAGCAGGTATTGCTGCAATCCAGTAATTCTTATGTTCACCTGCAAGATAAGTAGCTCCAGCCCAAAGAGCAATAGTAGCAAGAGTTTGGTTAGACCAAGCAAAATATCTCCAAATAATTGTAAAGTCCATGAAACAAAGACCAATACCAATTGCAAATAAAGGAAGAGCTATTAAAAATCTATTTTTAATAGGACCTTGTTTAAAGTGAATAGCATCAGCTATTGCAAGTCTAGCACTTCTAAAAGCAGTATCTCCTGAAGTAATAGGACAAGCTACAACACCTAATATTGCTAAAATTCCTCCAAATTTACCAAGCATAGAATTTGATATAACATTAACAACAACAGCAGGGGAACCAGCCTTTGCAAGTCCTTCAGTTCCACCAAAGAAACTCATAGCAGCAGCAGCCCATATAAGAGCAATAACACCCTCTGCAATCATAGAACCATAAAATACTTTTCTACCTTCTTTTTGATTCTTTAAACATCTAGCCATAAGTGGTGATTGAGTTGCATGGAATCCAGAAATTGCTCCACATGCAATTGTTATAAATAGGTAAGGGAAAACTGAAGTTCCTTTAGGATGCATATTTGTAAAAGAAATTTCAGGGATATTATATCCATTTACTATTAATGATACTCCAATTCCAACACCCATAATAAGAAGACAAGCTCCAAATAAAGGATAAATTCTACCAATTAATTTATCAACAGGAAGAACAGTTGCAAGAATATAATAAACAATAATGATACTAACCCAAACTAAAGATTTTACACCAGTCATATTAGCTAAAATACCAGCAGGTCCTTTAACAAAAACAACTCCAACCAATACTAGTAAAACCACTGAGAAAACTCTCATAATATTTCTAGGTACTTCTCCTAAATATTTACCAACAATTTCTGCTATAGTTGCTCCGTCGTTTTTAACAGATAACATTCCAGATAGGTAATCGTGTACACCACCAGCAAAAATACATCCAAATACAATCCATAAAAAAGCAACTGGTCCCCAAAGTGCTCCAAGAATAGCACCAAAAATAGGTCCAAGTCCAGCAATATTTAAGAATTGGATTAAGAATACTTTTTTCCAATCCATTTCAATATAATCTACCCCATCTGCAAGTTTAACTGCTGGAGTCGGTACATTTTCATCAATACCAAAAATTCTTTCTACAACTTTACCATAAGTCATGTAACCAATAACCAAAGCGATTAAAGCTACTATAAAACTAATCATACAAAACCTCCCTAAAAATTTATTAAAATTATTAATACGATAGTATTATAGAATACTTTAGAGATTAATTGTTGTAAAATGATGTGAAATGTATTTTATTGGTTCTAAAATGCAAAAAATAAGTGTGAATAACTTATGTTCAAATTAATATAATTTACCTTAGAAGAAATATATGTTAAAATATTTAAAAGATAAATTTAAAAAGGAGAAGGAATGTTTAATTTAGGTAGGGCGTTGGTAAACAATTTAGGATATATAATAGTTATCTCATTTTTTTTTGCAAGATTTACAAAGTCTAGATCTTTGTTTTCAAAGGAAAAATACAAAAAAAAAGAGATAATATTTTTGTCTTTATTTTTTGGATGTCTGGCAATATTAGGGACTTATTCAGGGGTAGATTATAAAGGTGCCATTGCCAACACAAGAAACATAGGAGTAATAGTTGGAGGTATATTAATTTCTCCAACAGTTGGGATAATTTCAGGGATAATAGCAGGGACCCATAGATATTTTATAAATGCAGGGGAGGTTACAAGTTTAGCTTGTACAATTTCTACTATTTTTGGAGGCTTTCTTTCAGCTTATATATATAAGTACAAAAACGAAAAGAATATATATTTTTATGGATTTTTAAATGGATTTATAGTTGAAAATTTAAGTATGTTTCTTATTTTGGTTTTAGCAAAGGACCAGGCAGTTGCAAAGGAAATAGTTGAAAAAATATATTTTCCAATGATATTATCCAACTCCCTAGGAATTCCAATAGTGATTTATATTATAAAAAATATTATAGATGAAAGGGAGTCATTAGCAGGGAAACAAGCAATGTTGTCCTTGGAAATAGCTAATAAAACCTTGCCGTATTTTATGAAGGGAAACAACTTAAATGAGGTTTGTAAAATAATTATGGAGAGCCTAGGAGCAAAGACGGTTATTTTATCTAATAAAAAAGAAATAATATCAAGCTATTGTTATAATGATTCCTATAGAATAGAACATTCAGAAATAAAAAGTGATGTTGTAAAGAAGGTTATGGAAAGTGATAGACTTTTTATTTCCAATAGAATTTTCAATAAAAATGAATTTCTATGTGTTAATGGAGATGTTAAATCTTGTATAATAGCTCCTCTTCATAGGGGAAAAAAGGTTTCAGGTACTATAAAAATTTATTTTGATAAGTTTGAAGGGATTACAGAAAGTAATAGGTTATTGGTGCTAGGTCTTTCTCAACTTATTTCAACTCAGCTAGAACTATCTAAAATAGAAAAACTAGAAGCCATGGCAAAGGATGCAAATTTAAAAATGTTACAAACTCAAATAAATCCGCATTTTTTATTCAATGCTTTAAATACAATTTCTTCCTTTGTTAGAATGAATCCTGAAAGAGCTAGAAAAATAATTTTAGATCTTTCTGTATTTTTGAGATTTAATTTAGATGAGTTAAATACAGAGGTTACTGTTATAAAGGAATTAGAACAAGTTAAGGCATATGTAAATATTGAAAAGGCAAGATTTGGAAATAAGATAAATATTGAGTATAATATAGATAAAGCTTCCTTTAATTTAAAAATTCCTAGTTTAATAATACAGCCTCTAGTGGAAAATAGCATAAAACATGGAATCCTGAAAAATCCCCAAGGGGGAACAGTTATAATTGAAATAAATTTCTTTGACAAAAAGTTATTAAATATAAAGATAAAGGATGATGGAGTTGGAATTGATGAGGATGTTGTAAAGAAAATAAATGATGATAAACAAGGGAAGGGTATAGGACTTAAAAATGTTCATAATAGACTGAAATTAATTTACGGAAAAGGTCTTGAAATAAAGAAATTAAATCAAGGAACTGAAATATCCTTTCAAATAAAATGTGAATAAATAAGGAGAAAAAATGTTGAATTATATAATAGTTGAAGATGAAATGCCAGCTAGGGAAGAATTAAAATATTTCTTGAAAAAATGGGAAGAACTAAGCTTAAAAAAGGAATTTGATAATCCATTGGAGGCCTTAAAATATTTTCAAAATAAAAATGAAGTGGATGTTATATTTTTAGATATAAATATGCCAAGTATTGATGGGGTTAGTTTAGCTAAATTATTAATTAAGTTAAAAAGTGATATAAAAATTATTTTTATAACAGCATATAAAGAGCATGCTATAGATGCTTTTGAAATAAAAGCCTTTGATTATATATTAAAACCCTATTCAGAGGAAAGAATTGATAAGGTTATATTGGATCTACTTTGGGAGAAAAAGGAAAAGCTAGGAAACAATAATTTTACAGTGAAAAAAATAGCTGTACATGACGGGGATAAATTAAAAATTATTTTTCTAAATGAAATTTACTTTATTGAAGTTTTAGATAAGGAATGTATAATTCATACAGAGGAAAAATCCTATGTTTCCAAATTAAAATTATCAAAATTTGAGGAAATTTTACCTGGGGATAAGTTTTATAGATGTCATAGATCATATATAGTGAATTTAAACAAAATAGTGGAAATTGATGCGTGGTTCAATGGTAGCTATTATATAAAGCTAGAAATATTAGACGATAAGATACCAATTAGTAGGGGAAATATGAAAAAATTAAAAGAAATATTTGTAATAAAATAAAAAATTTTTATTCCAAAGTTGATTTTTTTTGAAAATATGATATACTAATTTAAAAAGATTTTAAGTTCAACAAAAAATAATTAAAGTTTTATTTAAATGTGTTTGGAGGTTAGATATGGCTGGAGCGAAAGGGAGAAGTGGAAGAAAAAGTCAAGGAAAGATAAAGAAGATGTTTGGATACAGGTATACTGAGGAAGAATATGCTTATTTAAATGACATACTATTTAAAGCTAGGTTCACCTATAAGACAACATCTAGATCTATTTTGGAAATATTTAAATATTATGATGAAGAAATGAGCAAAAAAAGAATTGACAAAATATAAAATTTTTAGTAGAATTATTTCAACTTATATATGCTTGTAATTGGACAAGCGTTTCTACGACTAACCGTAAATTAGTTACTATAAGTGGATTCTATTTTATATATTTAAAAATTTATCCAAAATACTTAAGGTGTAGGGATTATTTTTATTAGAATATAATTGTCCTCTTAAAGTAATTAGTTTTGTGTTAGCAATAAAACTTTAATTATTTTTAGGAGGACTTTTTGTATGAGAAACTATTCACCCTATGAGCTGGATGGAAAACCGAGATTATTAGACGCAATACCATTAGGATTACAACATGTACTTGCAATGTTTGTAAGTAACATAACTCCAGTTATTATTGTTCTTGGAGTTTTAAATGTTCCCTTGGAAACAAAAACATCTCTTATTCAAGCTTGTATGTTTGTTGCTGGAATAAATACTTTAATTCAAAATTATACACTAGGACCATTTGGATCTAAGCTACCTGTGGTTATGGGTTCTAACTTTGCTTTTGTTCCTGTATGTATATCTGTTGGATTGAAATATGGGTTAGAGGGAGTTTTAGGAGCTGTCCTTGTGGGAGGATTATTTGAAATAGTTGTTGGAATATTTATTAAAAGAATTAGAAAATATTTCCCACCAATTGTAACAGGGGTAGTTGTTCTATCAATAGGTCTTTCTTTAATACCTATTGGAATAAATTCCTTTGCAGGAGGATTTGGAGCAAGTGATTTTGGAAGTTACTCAAACTTATTTATAGGAGCTTTAGTTTTAATATTGGTAATAGTATTTAAACAGTTTGGGAAAGGTATGTGGTCCACAGCATCTATATTTGTAGCTACAGTTGTAGGTTATGGAGCAGCTTTATTTTTAGGGAAAGTCGATTTATCAGGTGTTGCTCAAGCAGGATTAGTAAATATTCCTAAACCCTTTGTTTATGGAATGAGCTTCCATATAGACGCTATTTTAGCTATGGTAGTTATGTTCATAGTTTCTGCAGTTGAGACTATGGGAGACATGTCAGGAATCACAATGGGTGGAGCAGACAGAGAGTTAACAGATAGAGAATTATCAGGTGGAATTATGGGAGATGGATTAGGATGTGTAATAGCTTCTTGCTTTTCTGTTTTACCAACTACTTCCTTCAGCCAAAATGTTGGAATTATAGCTATGACTAAAATCATGAGTAGATTTGTGGTTGTAGTGGGATCTTTAATATTAATGTGTGGAGCTTTTTTCCCTAAATTAGGAGTAATATTAGTGGCTATTCCTCAAAGTGTCATTGGTGGAAGTTTAGTTATGATATTTGCAATGATATTTATAAGTGGAGTTGAGCTAATTACAAAGGAACCTTTAGGAAATAAAAATTCTACAATATTAGCAGCTTCATTGGGAGTAGGTTTTGGTTTAGGAGCTGTCCCAGAAGCAATTCAATTTCTTCCAGAGGGTATCAAACTTCTATTTGGAGGATCTGGAATAGCAGTTTCAGCTGGAATAGCAGTTATTTTAAATATTGTATTACCAGATGATAAACCTCAAACTTCTAAGGTTAGAGATGCTAAGGAATTTGAACCTAAAGAAAAAAAATCTAAAAATTTACAAGGAGTTGTTGTAAATTCTCAAGTTAAATAACAGAAGTATAATTATAAAAAAAGGGCTTATATGAATTTTCATATAAGTCCTTTTTTTTGTTCAATTTCTAAATTTTTAATTTTAACATATTCTCTTCTAAGGAAATACATTGTGATGCTTAAAGCTAATATGTCAGCTGTTGGAGCAGAAAAGAATATTCCTTCTATTCCAAATATCATAGGAAGAAAAATAATCAAAGGTAATAAAAATAGGAATTGTCTAGTAATAGCTATAAATAAACCAATTTTTCCTCTTCCAATTGCACTGAAGAAATTACCTGCAAAAATTTGAATAAAGTTAGCAAAGGTAAAAAACATAAATATCTTAAAGAACTTTTCAGCAAAAAGAAAATATTCTTCAGTACCTGTTCCAAAGATGGAAATAATTTCCCTTGGAAAGGTTTGAAATAGTATAAAGGCAGTTATTGAAACCACTGAATCACATTTAAGTGCTAGCTTAATAGTTTTAATAACCCTATCATATTGCTTAGAACCAATGTTATAGCCTAGAATAGGTTGTGCCCCTTGGGATATACCAATTATAATATACAAGAATAGTATATTTATTTTTAAAATAATTCCTACACAAGCAAGGGGAATTTCAGCTCCATATATGGAACGGGACCCATAATAGGTAAGAACGTTATTCATGGTTATTTGCACAAGCATAAGTCCAAGTTGATTAGCTGACTGGGACATTCCCAATAAAAAAATATGTCTAATTATATTTAATTTAGGGAATATAAATGAAGCTAATGTTATTTTGAAACTTTTAAATCTTTTTGTTAAATAAAAAAGTGCTAAACATGCAGATAAGAACTGCCCTATAATAGTGGCCAAGGCTGCTCCAGCCATTCCTAAATCAAATCCAAAAATGAAAATAGGGTCCAATATAATATTTGTAATGGCTCCAGTTAAGGTTATTCCCATGGCAAATTTAGGACTTCCATCAGCTCTAACCCAGAAAGTAATAGCTGAAAAAAATATTAGAAATGGAATTCCCAAAGCTGTTATTTTAGTATAAGTCATAGCATAGGGGAGAATATCCTTTGTTGCACCAAAAATTAATAAGATTTTCTCTATGTTCAAGAGTAGAAATATGGTAAATGAAATAGAAAAAAAGATATTTAAGAACAATCCATTTCCAATAATTTCCTTTGTCTTTTGTGTGTTCTTTTCCCCAAGGGCAATACTAAAGCAAGCTGAAGTACCTATTCCTGTAAGTAAAACAATAGAGGTGCAAATACTAATAATAGGAAAGGTTATATTAGTTGCAGCATTTCCTAAAAACCCAACGCTATGCCCAATAAATATTTGGTCAGCTATGTTGTAAATTGCTGTTGTTATTAAAGCTATTATAGCAGGGATGGAAAATTTTAATAAAAGCATGGATATTTTGTTTTTTCCCAAAATGTTCTCTGTGTTTGAATCCAAAATTATACCTCCTAAAGGTGATCTCTACTTTTAAGTTTAGCTAATTTAATTAAGAAAGTCAATAAATAAAAATAAGCTGTCATACACTTACATATGACAGCTTTCCTTTTATTTGTTTTTTAAATGAATGATTCTTTGATTTCGTGATCCTCTAAATTTAAGAGTAATATCTTTTTCTTCCTCTATAAAGGGTCCGTCTATTAAAACATCTATGTAATGTAAAAGTTCATCAGTTACTTCACAATATTTTTTTCCATTTGGTATTAAATCTTTATCATATACATATCCTGTGTAAAACCATAGGTTTTTTTCTGGAAACTGAGATTTAACTTTTTTAATAAAGGGTAATAATCTTCTTTGATTTTCCTCTTCAAAGGGTTCTCCTCCTAAGACAGTTAATCCACTAATATATTTTTCCTTAAGTAATTCTAAAATATAGTTTTCAGTTTCTTGTGTAAATTCTTTTCCATATTTAAAATTTTGAGTCTCAGGATTAAAACAATTTTTACAACGATTTCTACAGCCAGAAACAAAGAGAGAAACCCTTACCCCTTTTCCATTGGCAATATCAACTTTTTTTATATTTCCATAGTACATAATAAACTTCCTTTTTATAAGTGTAGAACTCTCTCTTTAATTTCTTGAGTTCTTCCTTGATTCCAATATTGAGTTCCAATATATCCACAAGTTCTTCTAGCAACATTCATTGTAGTTTGATCAGTATTTCCACAGTGAGGACATTTCCAAATTAGTTTTCCATTTTCATCCTCTTGAATTTGAATTTCTCCTGTGTAACCACATTTTTGACAATAATCACTCTTTGTATTTATTTCAGCATACATAATATTATCATATATATGTTTAAGAACAGCCATAATTGCCTCTAAATTATCTTCCATATTTGGAGTTTCAATGTAACTTATTGCTCCACCAGGGGATAATTCTTGGAATTTTGCTTCAAAACTTAATTTAGAAAAAGCATCAATGTTTTCAGAAACATTAATATGATAGCTGTTAGTAATATAGTTTTTATCAGTGACACCTTCAATTATTCCAAATCTTTTCTTAAGTAATTTAGCAAATTTATAAGTTGTACTTTCAAGTGGAGTTCCATAAACAGAAAAATCTATATTATGTTTTTTCTTCCATGTGGCACAAGCGTCATTTAAGTGTTTCATTATTTCCAAAGCAAAAGGTGTAGCTTCAGGATCAGTATGAGATTTTCCAGTCATGTATTTAATACATTCATAAAGTCCAGCATAACCTAAAGAAATTGTAGAATATCCATTAAATAATAATTTGTCAATAGTTTCACCCTTTTCAAGTCTAGCTAGGGCTCCATTTTGCCATAAAATAGGAGCAACATCAGATATAGTTCCCTTTAAACGATTATGTCTAGCCATTAATCCTCTATAACAAAGATCTAAACGTTCATCAAAGATTTTCCAGAATTTATCTCTGTTCTTTTCTGAAGAACAAGCAATGTCAACTAAATTAATAGTTACAACCCCTTGATTAAATCTTCCATAAAACTTAGGCTTATCATTTTCATCATGATAAACTGTTAAAAAAGAACGACAACCCATGCAAGTATAACAATTACCATCTTTTAATTCTTTCATTTTCTTTTCTGAAATATAATCTGGAACCATACGTTTAGCAGTACATTTTCCAGCTTTTTCAGTTAAATAATAATATGGAGAATCCTCATTAATATTATTTTCTTGTAAAACATAGATTAATTTTGGGAAAGCAGGGGTAACCCATACTCCTTGTTCATTTTTAACTCCTTGATAACGTTGGTCTAAAACTTCCTCAATTATCATAGCTAAATCCTTTTCCTCTTGTTTGTTTTTAGCTTCTCCTAAGTACATAAATACTGTTACAAATGGAGATTGTCCATTTGTTGTCATAAGAGTTACAACTTGATATTGAATAGTTTGTACACCACGATTAACTTCATCTCTAACTCTTTTTTCAACTAATTGATTAAATTTTTCTTCAGTTATTTCAATGCCAATTTCATTAAAATTTTCCTTTAATTGTTTTTTTATTTTATTTCTACTAACTTCAACAAAGGGAGCCAAGTGAGCAAGGGAAATGCTTTGACCTCCATATTGAGAACTTGCAACTTGAGCAATTATTTGAGTTGCAATGTTACAAGCTGTTGAAAAAGAATGAGGCTTATCAATTCTAGTACCACTAATTACAGTTCCGTTTTGTAGCATATCCTCTAAATTTACCAAATCACAATTGTGCATATGTTGAGCAAAATAATCAGCATCATGAAAATGTATAATTCCCTTATCGTGAGCATCTACAATATCTTGATCTAGTAAAAAACGTTTTGTAATATCCTTACTAACTTCCCCAGCCATGTAATCCCTTTGAACACTTACAACTGTGGAATTTTTATTTGAATTTTCTTGTTTAATTTCTTCATTTGAACTATTAAGTAAACTTAAAATTTGAGCATCTGTAGAGTTAGATTTTCTAACTAAAGCCCTTTGATATCTGTAGGTAATATATTTTTTAGCCACAGAAAAGTGTTTACCTTTCATCAAATTTAATTCCACAAGATCTTGTATATCTTCAACATTTAACGAATGATCTGAATTTAAGCAAATGCTTTCAACAGTGCCAGCTAATTTCAAAATATCTTCTTTAGAAATTTTTTCAGTTTCTGGAACTTCTTTATTTGCCTTTCCAATAGCACTGATGATTTTGTTTATATTAAAATCAACTTCCATCCCACTTCTTTTAATTATTTTCATAAAATCGCACCCCTTAATATAAAATTGAATCTAAGGTATAATACCATATATGGCGTTTTTTTTCAAGAGAAACAACTATATATTGTGTTTATGTTAGCTGTGCACAGGTGGAATAGTTGTATTTATAGGGTTATATTTATATAAAATTTTATAAAAAAAAGGGGATATTTCCCCATTTTTTATAATTTTTGTCTTCCTTCAATAGCTTTACTAATTGTAGCACTATCTGTAAATTCTAAATTTCCACCCATTGGGATACCACTGGCTAATTTTGAAACTGTTAAACCAAAGGGTTTTATTAATTTTGTTAAATACATAACAGTTGTTTCCCCTTCTAAATCAGAACTTAAGGCGAAAATAACCTCTTCTATAGATTCATTTGCAATTCTATTTAAAAGAGATTTAATATTTAATTTATCTGGTGTAATTCCATTTAATGGAGCAATTTTTCCATTTAAAACATGGTAACTTCCATTATATTTTCTAGTTTTTTCTATTGGAAGAATATCTTTCCCATCTTCAACAACACAAATAATTGAATTATCTCTTGTTTCATCTGAGCAAATATTACAAATTTCATTTTCACTAAAATTTCCACAAATCTTACATTTTTTAACATAAACTTTTACATTTGTTATTGCCTTTGCAAAATTATTAACCTCTTCTTCCTTTAAATCCAATACATGAAAGGCCAGTCTAGTAGCGGATTTTTTCCCTATTCCAGGAAGTTTGTTAAATTCCTCTATTAAAATTTCTAAATATTTAGATGACATTGGTTCTCCTATTCAACAGGTGTATTTTTTATTCCAGCTTTTCTCAAATCTCCAATTATATTTTTTCTTTCCTTTTCAAGATCAGCAATACTAATAGTGTGATCACTAACTCTTTCTTCATAATCTAATTTCATATTTTCAACTATACTTACAAAATCTTCATAAGTCATAGTTGGTTTAATATATTCTTCTAAATTATTAAGAAGTAAAACTCTTTTTTTATTATCCCTTACTTTTTTTTCGTGATCTTGGATTTCCCTTTCTATTTTATTTTTTCTTCTAGCTTTTCTAACTATTTCTAGTGCTTTATCCATTTAAAAATCCCCCTTAAATAAATTTATTATATTATGTATTCTATACCAATATTTTTAAATTTGCAATTTTTTTTAAAAAATGTAAATTATTGAAAAAAAAGAATATATATGCTAATATAAAGATAGGTGTGAGTACTATTTTATGGAGGGAATATGGGGATTTTTAAAAAATTATTTAGAAAAAAAGAAACTGAAGTAGAAGAGAAGGTTGAAAAGAACAATATACCGATTGAAGAGGATAATATACTAATAGATGAAGAAAGTAGTAAAAAAATAAATTTATTTAAATCTTTAAGGGAAAAACTTTTCAGAACAAGGGAAGGTTTCTTTGGAAAAATAAAAGATATTTTTTCAGGAAAAGATGTAATAGATGATGGAATGTATGAAGAATTAGAAGAATTGTTAGTGCAATCTGATATTGGAATGGATATGACTATGAAGATAGTGTCATCTCTAGAAAAGGAAGTTAAGAAAAGAGGTTTAAAGGATCCAAAGGAAATCTATGAAGTTTTAAGATTGGTTATGGAAGGTTTCTTAATTAAAGAAAATAATGAACTTGATATTAGAGATGGAGAATTAAATGTAATATTAGTTGTGGGAGTAAACGGAGTAGGAAAAACTACAACTATAGGGAAGATAGCAAATCAATTGAAAAAAGAAGGAAAGAAAGTTATAATTGGTGCAGCAGATACATTTAGAGCTGCAGCTATAGAGCAACTAGAAGAATGGGGTAAAAGAGCAGAGGTTGAAGTTATAAGTAAAGAACAAGGAAGTGATCCTGGAGCAGTTGTTTATGAAACTATTTCCATAGCTGCAGCTCAAAAAGCAGATGTGGTTATCATAGATACAGCTGGAAGATTACACAATAAAGCAAATTTAATGAAAGAATTGGAAAAAATAAATAATATTATAGTTAAAAAAATAGGAAGCGAAAGATACGAATCAATCCTAGTGTTAGATGGGACTACAGGGCAAAATGGATTATCCCAAGCTGAAATGTTTAACGAGTCAACTAAATTAACAGGATTTGTTGTGACAAAGTTAGATGGAACAGCTAAAGGGGGAATTATTTTTAGCATTTCAGAAAAAATTAAAAAACCAATTAAATATATTGGAGTGGGAGAAAGTATTGAAGATCTTAGGAAGTTCAACGCTAAAGAATATATTAACGCAATATTTGATTAAAAATTAATCGTTTTATTTGCTTTTTAGTTAGAAAAAAGAGCGAAAAAAAGCAAAAAAAAAATTGTAAATATTTGTAAAATTTGTTAATATATAGTTGAAGTTTAAGAAAAATAGTTAAATTACGTTTAACAACAGTTAATGTTATAAATAAATTATTATTAAATCTTTGAGGAGGACTAAAGTGAGTTTTTTAGGAAAAGTAAGAAAAAAAGCCTTAGTATCAAACAGTAGGATTGTGTTACCAGAAGCACATGATGAAAGAGTAATGAGAGCAACAGCAGAAATATTAAAGGAAAAATTAGCACGTCCAATATTAATAGGAAGTGCAGAAAAAATAGCTTTAGATGCTAAAGCCTATGAAATTTCAATTGAAGGGGCTACTATAGTTGATCCTGAAAATTTTGAAAAAATGGATGCATATGCTACTAAATTAGCAGAAATAAGATCAAAAAAAGGAATGACTTTTGAACAAGCAAAAGCAAAATTAATGTCTGATAAAGATTTCCTAGGAGCAATGTTAGTTAAGATGGGAGATGCAGAAGGAATGGTATCTGGAGCAACTGCACCAACAGCTAACGTATTAAGAGCAGGAATTCAAGTTATAGGAACAAGACCAGGAGTAAAAACAGTTTCTTCTGTTTTTGTAATGGAATTAACTCAAAAGAAAGATTTATTTGGAAGCATCTTATTATTTGGAGATTGTTCAGTTATACCAAAACCAACTTCAGAACAATTGGCTGATATAGCTACTTCAGCTGCTGAAACAGCTATAACAATAGCTGGAATAAATCCAAGAGTTGCATTAATGACTTTCTCAACTAAAGGTTCTGCACATCATGAATGTGTTGATTTAGTTAAAGATGCAGGAAAAATATTAAGAGAAAGAAAAGTTTCTTTCAGATTTGATGACGAATTACAAGCAGATGCTGCTTTAGTTAAATCAGTAGGAGAAGTTAAAGCTCCTTTATCTGATGTTTCTGGAAATGCAAATGTTTTAATATTCCCAACTTTATCAGCTGGTAATATAGGATATAAATTAGTTCAAAGACTTGCAGGAGCAAATGCTTATGGTCCAATAATTCAAGGTTTAAATGCACCTATAAACGATTTATCTAGAGGATGTTCAATAGATGATATAACTGTTTTAGTTGCAATTACTTCAGCTCAAGCTTGTACTACATGTACAATAGCAGCACAAGATTAATAAGTATTAATAAATATAAAAAAGTAAAAGGAGTTTATTTAATGAAAGTATTGGTAATAAATTGTGGTAGTTCATCTTTAAAATATCAATTATTAAATCCTGAATCAGGTTTAGTTTTTGCAAAGGGACTTTGTGAAAGAATAGGAATAGAAGGATCAAGAATGGAATATGAAGTTCCTTCAACTGATTTAGAAAAAGAATTTAAACAAGCAATGCCTACACATAAAGAAGCTTTAACATTAGTAATAAATACATTAACTGATAAAGAAATAGGAGTAATTGCTTCAGTTGATGAAGTTGATGCATTAGGTCACAGAGTAGTTCATGGGGGAGAAGCATTTGCAAAATCAGTATTATTAACTGACGAAGTATTAAAAGCAATTGAATCAAACAATGAATTAGCACCACTTCACAATCCAGCAAACTTAATGGGAATAGATACTTGTAGAGAATTAATGCCTGGGAAACCAAATGTATGTGTATTCGATACTGCATTTCATCAAACAATGCCAGCTAAATCTTACATGTATGCACTACCATATGAAGATTATACTGAATTAAAAGTAAGAAAATATGGATTCCACGGTACATCTCATAAATTCGTTTCTGAAGAATGTATCAAAGCAATGGGAAATCCTGAACATTCAAATATAATAGTATGTCATTTAGGAAATGGAGCATCAATCTCAGCTGTTAAAGATGGGAAATGTATAGACACTTCAATGGGTCTTACTCCATTACAAGGTGTAATGATGGGAACTAGATGTGGGGATATTGATCCTGCAGCTGTTTTATTTATAAAAGGAAAAAGAAACCTTTCTGATAAAGAAATGGATTCAAGACTAAATAAAGAATCAGGAATTTTAGGAATATATGGAAAATCTTCTGACTGTAGAGATATGGAAAATGGAGTTGAAGCAGGGGATGAAAGAGCAATACTTGCTGAAGAAATGTTCATATATAAAATTAAAGCTTACATAGGAAACTATGCAGCACAACTTGGTGGAGTAGACGCAGTTTGCTTTGCTGGTGGAATTGGAGAAAATGCAGCAGGTGTTAGAGAAGCAGTTTTAGAAGGATTAGAGTTTATGGGAATTAAAATAGATAAAGAAATAAACTCAGTTAGAAAAAAAGGTATTGTTGACTTAACAGCAGCAGACTCTAAAGCAAAAATCTTTAAAATACCTACTAATGAAGAATTAGAAATTGCAAGAGATACTTTTAATATAGTAAACAACAAATAAAATATTAACAAAAGGCAAGCTAATAATATTGAAAATATTAGGAAGGTATTGGAATACTCTTCTAATATCCAATGTGATTAATAAAAACTCAAAAGGTTTAAAAAGGGAGGAAACAAAATGGCAAAACAAATGCAAACTATGGATGGGAACCAAGCAGCAGCTTACGCATCATATGCGTTTACTGAAGTAGCAGGAATTTATCCTATCACACCATCATCACCAATGGCAGAATATACTGACGAATGGGCAGCAAAGGGTATGAAAAATATCTTTGATGTTCCAGTAAAATTAGTTGAAATGCAATCAGAGGCAGGAGCAGCGGGAACTGTTCATGGTTCTTTGTTAGCAGGGGCACTAACAACTACTTATACAGCTTCTCAAGGGTTATTATTAAAAATACCTAACATGTACAAAATAGCAGGGGAATTATTACCAGGTGTTATACATGTATCAGCAAGATCATTATCTACACATGCATTATCTATCTTTGGAGATCACCAAGATATATATGCAGCAAGACAAACTGGATTTGCTATGTTAGCATCTAACTCAGTTCAAGAAGTAATGGACTTAGCAGGGGTTGCACATTTATCAGCTATAGAATCTAGTATACCATTCATGCATTTCTTTGACGGATTCAGAACTTCACATGAAATTCAAAAAGTTGAACTAATGGATTATGATGTATTTAAAAAATTAGTTAACAGAGATAAAATTGAAGAATTCAGAAAAAGAGCATTAAATCCTGAATTCCCAGTAACAAAAGGAACAGCTCAAAACGATGACATTTACTTCCAAGGAAGAGAAGCTCAAAATAAATTTTATGATGCAGTACCTGATGTAGTAGCTCATTACTTATCAGAAATTTCTAAAGCAACAGGAAGAGATTACAAACCATTTAACTATTATGGACATCCAGAAGCTGACAGAGTAATAATTGCTATGGGATCTGTTTGTGAAACTGCTGAAGAAGTTATTGACAATTTATTATCTAGAGGAGAAAAAGTTGGTTTAGTTAAAGTTCACTTATACAGACCATTCTCAGCTAAATACTTCTTCCAAGCATTACCTGAATCAGTTAAAAAAATTGCTGTTTTAGATAGAACTAAAGAAGCTGGATCAGTTGGAGAACCTCTATATCTTGACGTTGTATCTTTATTCAACGGAAAAGAAAATTCACCAGTAATCGTTGGTGGAAGATATGGACTATCATCTAAAGATACTAATCCTTCTCAAATATTTGCAGTTTACAGCGAATTATTAAAAGACAAACCTAAAAATAGTTTCACAATTGGTATTAATGATGATGTAACATTTACTTCATTACCACTTACTGATCACACAGTTGTTTCTAAAGAAGACGTAAAAGCTTGTTTATTCTACGGACTAGGAGCAGACGGAACTGTTGGAGCTAACAAAAACTCAATAAAAATTATAGGTGACAAAACAGATTTATATGCTCAAGCATATTTCGCTTATGATTCTAAAAAATCAGGAGGAATCACTAGATCTAACTTAAGATTTGGTAAAGAACCTATTAGATCTACATATCTAGTATCTGCACCTTCATTTGTAGCATGTTCTCTTGCAGCTTATGTTGGAAAATATGATATGATTTCAGGATTAAAAAATGGTGGAACATTCCTATTAAATACTGTATGGACTGAAGAAGAATTATTACACAATGTTCCTAACAGCTTTAAAAAAGAATTAGCTGAAAAAAATGCTAAATTCTACATAATTAATGCAACTAAATTAGCTGAAGAAATTGGACTAGGAAACAGAACTAATACAATAATGCAATCTGCATTCTTTAAATTAGCTGACATCATTCCATTTGCAGAAGCTCAACAATATATGAAAGATTATGCTAAAAAATCATATGCTAAAAAAGGTGACGACGTAGTTAAATTAAACTGGGATGCAATTGATAAAGGTGCTGACGGAATTCAAGAAATTAAAGTTGATCCAGCATGGAAAGACCTTCCAAACGATATCTCTTGTGAATCAGAATGTGGAACTTGTTGTGGATCTTGTGACTGTGGAAGTGTTGAAGATAAAACAGCAGCATATGCTAAAAATATCTCTGATGCAGTAAACCACGTTAGAGGAAACGAATTACCAGTTTCAGCATTTAACGGATATGAAGACGGTACAATTGAAAACGGTTTAGCTTCTTTAGAAAAAAGAGGAGTAGCAGTAAATGTTCCTGAATGGCAAGTAGAAAATTGTATCCAATGTGGTCAATGTGCTTATGTATGTCCACATGCTGTAATTAGACCTTTCTTATTAGATGAAAAAGAAATGGCTAATGCACCAGAAGGATTAGAAACTAAAAAACCACTTGGTAAAGGTTTAGATGGATTACAATATAGAATACAAGTATCTATAATGGATTGTACAGGTTGTGGATCTTGTGCTAACGTATGTCCAGCAAAAGAAAAAGCTTTAATTATGAAACCAATTGACGAAGAAAAAGCAAAAGGTCAAGAAGAAAATGCTAAATATATGTTTAACGAAGTAACTTACAAAGATAACTTAATGGCTAAAACTACAGTAAAAGGATCTCAATTTGCTCAACCATTATTTGAATTCAATGGAGCTTGTCCAGGTTGTGGAGAAACACCTTACATTAAAGCAATAACTCAATTATTCGGAGATAGAATGATGGTAGCAAATGCTACAGGATGTTCTTCAATTTATTCAGGATCATCACCTTCAACTCCTTATTGTAAAAATGCTCAAGGAGAAGGACCATCTTGGGGATCTTCATTATTTGAAGACAATGCTGAATATGGATTTGGTATGCGTGTTGCAGTTGAAGCTTTAAGAGATAGACTTCAAGACATTATGGAAAAAAATATGGATAAAGTAGATGCTAAAGTTGCTGCTTTATTTACTAAATGGATAGAAAACAGAAAATCATCTGAAATAACTAGAGAAGTAAAAAATGAATTACTTCCATTGTTAGAAGCTTGTGGTTGTGAAGTTTCTAAAGAAATTCTTTCTTTAAAACAATACCTAGTTAAAAAATCTCAATGGATCTTTGGTGGAGACGGTTGGGCTTATGATATTGGTTATGGTGGAGTTGACCATGTATTAGCTACTAACGAAGATGTAAACATACTAGTTATGGATACAGAAGTTTACTCTAACACAGGAGGACAAGCTTCTAAATCAACACCTACTGGAGCAGTTGCAAAATTCGCAGCAGCAGGAAAATCTTATAAGAAAAAAGATTTAGCAGCTATAGCAATGTCTTATGGACATATCTATATTGCTCAAGTATCAATGGGTGCAAATCAACAACAATATCTAAAAGCCTTAGCTGAAGCTGAAGCTCATGATGGACCATCTTTAATCATTGCTTACTCTCCTTGTATTAACCACGGTGTTAGAAAAGGAATGAGCAAATCTCAAACTGAAATGAAATTGGCTACTGAATGTGGATACTGGCCAATATTCAGATATAACCCAGCTTTAGAAGCAGAAGGTAAAAACCCTCTAACTCTAGATATGAAAGAACCAAACTGGGATAAATATCAAGAATATCTAATGGGAGAAGTTAGATATGCTACTCTTAAAAAAGCAAATCCAGCTCATGCTGAAGAATTATTCGCTAAGAATAAATTTGACGCACAAAGAAGATGGAGACAATATAATAGACTTGCAGCTATGGACTTTTCAACAGAAAAAAAATAGTGTCTATTTAAATAATTAACTAAATTCCCCTAGCTTAGGCTGGGGGAATTTTTAATTTATCCCTTAGGTTTTTCATAAAGCTTGACTTTTAAAATGAATAGTGTTAGAATACAAAAAAACAGAAAAAAGGGGAGATACAAATGGAAAAGTTAAATAAAAGCTATTTAAATAAAATATCTCTTAAAAATATATTTTCTTGGTATTGGTGCTAGGAAAAAGTTTATGCTTGTTTTAACAAAACAGATATAGACTTTTTTTTGCTAAACAATTAATTGGCTAAGAAAGTGTATCTGTGATATGGAATTAATATAAATTTATTAATTTAAACCTCAGATTACATCTGAGGTTTTTTTATTGTAGTTTACATATGGAAATAATTAAACAAAAATAATTAAACAAAAATAAAATAAAAATTATTTGCATTTCATATGCCTTGTGTGTTAATATATACAAAATAAAATATTTAATAGGTTTTAAGAGCTTATTATAAATTTATTATATAGGTTTTTAATAATTAATGTTTATTTTTTATTGTTTAAAAAATAAAGTAATATATGTTTAAACATTGAAAATTTTTCAAGTTTTAATAAAAAATAAGCATAAAATTCTAAAATACCGAACAAATTTATACGTATTTTTTCTATAAAGCTAAGTAAATCAATGGCCTTGTAAAAAAAAAGCGACAAAGAAAATAAAAATATTGTTATCTAGAATAAAATGGTTAAAAATGATAATATTATTTAAATAAAAAATTAAACAAAGAGAGGGGAAATAATATGATTGTAGTTATGAAAAACGGGACGCCTGAATTGGAAATAAAAAAAATAATGAAAGAATTGGGGAAAAATGGATTTCAAGTAAATGAAATAAAAGGAGTAAATTATACAATTTTAGGACTTATAGGAGATACTGTATCTATAGACCCAAGGGATATATCAGTAAATGTACATGTTGAAAAAGTAATAAGAATTGAAGAACCTTATAAACAAGCTAATAGAATATTTCATCCAGAAAACAGTATTATAGATGTTGCAGGGATTAAAGTTGGAGGGGAAAAATTAGCTATAATTGCAGGTCCTTGTTCAATAGAAACAAAGGATCAAATGAATGAAGTTGCAATGGAAGTTAAAAAATCAGGAGCTTCAATGTTAAGAGGTGGAGCTTTTAAACCAAGAACATCTCCATACTCATTCCAAGGTCTAAAGGAAGAAGGTTTAGACATGCTAGTTGAAGCAGGTAAAAATAATGGACTACCAGTGGTAACAGAATTAATGTCCATAGAAAAAATACCTTTATTTGAAGAAAAAGTAGATTTAATTCAAGTTGGAGCAAGAAACATGCAAAACTTTGAATTATTAAAGGCAATAGGAAGGGGAACAACTAAACCTATATTATTAAAACGTGGATTATCTGCAACAATAGAAGAATGGATAATGTCAGCAGAATATATTATAGCAAGTGGAAATCCAAATGTTATCCTATGTGAAAGAGGAATAAGAACATTTGAAAACTATACTCGTAATACTTTGGATTTAAGTGCTGTATTAGCAGTTAAAAAATTAACTCATTTACCTGTTATTGTGGATCCTAGTCATGCAGCAGGAAAATGGTGGATGGTTGAAGGGTTAGCTAAAGCAGCTATAGCAGTTGGAGCTGACGGATTAATGATAGAGGTTCATAATGATCCTAAAAATGCTTGGTGTGATGGGGCACAATCATTAAAACCAAAACGTTTCAATAAATTAATGGAAGAATTGAGAAAGATAGCAAAAATTGTAGGACGTAGCATGGATTAGGAAATAATGATATAATAAATTCAAAATATAAAGGCTAGGGGGATATATGACAAATGAAATTTCTATTTTAGAAAAAAATATAGAAGATTTAGTGTTTGCTATTGTTGGAGTAGGTTTAATTGGAGGATCTTATGGTAAATATTTAAGAAAGTTTAAGGTTAAAAAAATAATTGGAATTGATATTAATGAAGATTATTTAAATGAGGCTTTAGATGAAAATATTATAGATGAAGCATATAAAAATCCAAATGAAGCTTTAAAAAAAGCAGATGTTATAATTTTTTCCATATATCCAAGTACCCTAGTTAATTTTATAAAAAATAATGTTAAATATTTTAAAGAAAATGTACTATTAACAGATGCAACAGGAATAAAGGGTAAGTTAATAAAAGAGATAGAACCACTTTTAGGTGAAAATATGGATTTTGTTTTTGGACATCCAATGGCTGGAAGAGAAGGTGTTGGAGTTGGACAATCAACAGGGGAAATGTTCAAAGGTGCAAGTTACATACTTATTCCAACTTCTAGAAATAAGGAAGAAAACATTATTTGGATGGAGAATTTTATAAATCTCTTGGAATGTAAAGATTATATAAAGGTTTCCCCTGAAAAGCATGATGAAATTATTTCTTACACAAGTCAACTTCCCCATGTTATGGCTGTGGCCCTGGTTAATAGTAGCAATATGGATGAGGATGCAAGTTATTTTATAGGTGGTGGTTATAGGGATACTACCCGTGTTGCAGATATTAATGAAGATTTATGGGCTGATTTATTTTTAGATAATAAAAAATTTATAGTTGAAGAAATAAAGAAGTTAGAAATTCAATTGGAAAACTGGAGAAATGCATTGGAAACAGAGGATGCAAATAAATTAAAAAATATGATGAAAATGGCAACAATAAAAAGAAGAGGGATAATAAATGCAAAAAATAAAAATTAATTTAGGACCAAAGACATATGATATAGAAATAGAAGCAGGAATTTTAGAAAAAATAGGTGGAAAAATTAAAGACTTTGTACATGGGGAAAAAATAGCTATAATTACAGATACTAATGTGGATCCTATTTATGGGGAAATTTTAGAAAATTCATTGAAAAAGGAAGGCTATATTGTACAAAGGATAGTTTTCAAAGCAGGGGAACAAAGTAAAAATTTGCAAGTTTTAGAAAAAGTTTATAGTGAATTGTCAGATTTTGGGCTAACTAGAAGTGATTTGATAATAACTTTAGGTGGTGGAGTTACAGGGGACCTTGGAGGATTTGCAGCAGCTACTTTTTTACGTGGCGTTGACTTTATACAAGTTCCAACTTCATTACTTGCTCAAATAGACAGTAGTGTTGGGGGAAAGGTAGCTGTGGATTTACCTAGTGGAAAAAATTTAGCAGGTAATTTTTATCAACCAAAGGCAGTATATATAGATCCTAAATTATTAAAGACTCTACCTAAAAAATATCTACATGATGGTTTTGCAGAGGCTATAAAATACAGCTGTATAAGGGATATTGAACTTTTTGAAAAATTTGAAAGTATGAATACAGATGAGGATATAATAAATAGTTCAGAAGAAATTATTTTTAGATGTTGCTCAATAAAGGGAAAAATTGTTGAAGGTGATGAATTTGACAAGGGAGAGAGAATGGTTCTTAACTTTGGTCATACAATAGGACATGCAGTGGAAAAATACTATGGCTTTAATAAGTATACCCACGGAGAAGGTGTTGGAATAGGGATGATTAGAATCACTGATACAACTGAGAAATTAAATATTACAGAAAAGGGAACAACTGAAAGGATAAAAAACCTACTTGAAAAATTTAATTTACCAACTTCTGTAACATTAAAGTCATGTGAAATTCATGAGATTATTAAAATGGATAAGAAAAAATCTGGAAGTAAAATAACTATAGTTCTTCTAAAAAAATTAGGACAAGGTGAATTATTAAAAATAGATTTTAAAAATATAGGGGAATATATTATTTAATATACAGAAAGGAGAAAGTATTGAAAACTTTAAAAATAATACCAAAAAATTTAAAAGGAAGCATTTCCATTCCTTCTTCAAAGAGCATGGGACATAGGGAAATAATCTGTGCTGCCCTTGGAAGTGAAGAAAGTATAGTAGATAATATTAGTATTTCAAAGGATATAGAAGCAACATGCAAGGCTCTAATTAATTTAGGTGTGGAAATAAAGGAAGTTAAATCAAAGATTCAAGGAAGAAAAGCTTTTAAAATTAAGGGAACAGATGGAAAATTTAAAGTTACTCATAATATAATAGATTGTGGAGAATCAGGATCTACTCTTAGATTTCTAATACCCTTTGGAGCAACATGCAATGAGGAAGTTATATTCACAGGACATGGGAAACTAGTATCTAGACCATTAAAACCTTACTATGATATATTCAATAGGAAAAAAATAAAATATGAGACTAGTGATAATGAAAATCTTCCTGTAAAGGTTAATGGAAAATTAGAAGCTGGGGAATATGATCTTCCAGGGGATGTTAGTTCTCAATTTATAAGTGGACTTTTATTTATATTACCTACTTTAAAAGGAGATTCAATACTAAGAATAACTTCAAAACTAGAGTCTCGTAGTTATATTGATTTAACACTTTCTTCTTTGGAAAAGTATGGAATAGAAATAGAGCATGATAATTATATGACCTATAGGATTAAAGGTTCTCAACATTATAAGAGTAAAGATTCCATTGTTGAAGGGGATTATTCTCAAATTGCATTTTGGTTAGTTGCAGGGGCTCTAAATAATAGAGAAAATAGCATTCTTTGTAAGGGGATAAATTTAAATTCTCTACAAGGGGATAAAGTTATAATAGAAATATTACAAAGAATGGGAGTATCCTTAAATATAAAAAGAAAACTAAATGAAATAGAAGTTTGTGGAGGAGAAGAAATTCAAAACACAGTAATAGATGCAAGGGATTGCCCAGATATAATTCCAGTACTTACAGTACTTGCAAGTATAGGGAAGGGTACAACTGAAGTTATAAATGCAGGAAGGCTAAGAATAAAGGAATGCGATAGATTAAAGGCAATAACAACTGAACTAAACAAAATAGGTGCAGATATTACAGAACTACCTAATGGACTTATAATCAATGGAAAAGAAAGGTTAACAGGTGGGAAGGTAGAATGTTGGAATGATCATAGGATAGCTATGAGTTTAGCAGTTGCATCTATTAAATGTACAGAACCTTTAATTTTAAATGGAACTGAATGTGTTAGCAAATCCTACCCTGAGTTTTGGAATGATTTTGCAAAATTAGGAGGAAATTATGAGTAGTATATTTGGAAATAAAATAAAATTATCTATTTTTGGAGAATCTCATGGACTTGGAATTGGAGTTATTATTGATGGATTTCCTGCTGGTTTAGAAATAGATTTAGAAGAAGTAAAAAGAGAGATGCAAAGAAGAGCTCCTGGAAGAAATAAAATGTCTACTCCAAGAAAGGAAAAGGATGAAGTAATAATTCAAAGTGGTATTTTTCAAGGAAGAACAACAGGAACTCCCATATGTGGAATGATATTAAATACAAATCAAAATTCCAAGGATTATGGATATTTAAAGGATATAATGAGACCTAGTCACGCAGATTACTCTGGGAAAATAAAATATAAGGGATATAATGACTACAGGGGAGGAGGCAGTTTTTCAGGAAGATTAACTGCACCTTTGGTTTTTGCAGGGGCTCTTGCAAAACAATATTTAAAAAGATATGAAATATTTATAGGAGCACATATTTCATCCATTGGTAAAATAAAGGATGATAGTTTTAATTCTTTAAATGAATCAAAGGAATTATTTGATACATTGAGCAAAAAAACTATCCCTGTAATAAATGATGAGGCTCTACTTAATATGGAAGAAGAAATAGCTGTAGCTAGGGAAAATAAAAATTCAATTGGTGGGGAAATAGAGTGCATGGGAATAAATATTCCAGCAGGAATAGGGGAACCTTTTTTTGACTCTGTGGAAAGTAAATTATCCCATATGCTTTTTTCAATTCCAGCAGTTAAAGGGGTAGAATTTGGTTTAGGTTTTGGGATTTCTGAAATATATGGAGATGAAGCTAATGATTCTATGTATATAGATGACAATGGTGAAGTGAAAACAAAAACCAATAATAATGGTGGAATACTTGGGGGAATAACAAATGGAATGCCTATTTTGTTTAGAGTTGGAATTAAGCCTACTCCTTCAATAGGGAAACCTCAAGAAACAATAAATTTAGAAACAGGTGAAAATACAACACTTGAAGTAAAAGGGCGTCACGATCCTTGTATAGTTCAAAGGGCAGTGCCAGTTGTTGAAAGTGTAACAGCAATTACAATATTAGATTTGTTACTTTCAAGTGATTTAAAATAAATTAATTATAATGGAGTACTTATGGAAAATAATAAAAATAGAATACATATTGGTTATCAAGGTGTAGAAGGGGCCTATAGCCATTTAGCAATAGAAGAATATTTTAAAAATGAAAATATTGAAGAATATAATTATTCCATATTTGAAGATGTTTTAGAAGCAGTTTCCAAGGGAGAAATAGAATATGGTATTTTACCAATTGAAAATTCTTCAACAGGGGGAATAACAGAAGTTTATGATTTAATAAGACAGTATAACTGTTTTATTATAGGGGAAAAAATTATAAAAGTTGATCATAATCTACTAGCTTGCCCAGGAACAAAACTAGAAGATATAACAGAAGTTTATTCTCATCCCCAAGGTTTTGCCCAATGTGGGAAATTTTTTAAAGAAAATCCTAAAATGAAAAAAATCCCTTACTATAATACAGCTAGGGGAGCAAAGCTAGTTAGTGAAGAACAAAAACCATATATGGGTGCAGTTGCAGGAAAGCAAGCTGCAAAAAGGTATAATCTAGAGATACTAGCTTCTAATATAAATGCAAATAAAAATAATTATACTAGATTTTTTATAATTTCAAAAAAAATGCTTAAGAATAGTGCAGCAGATAAAATAACTATGGTTATAACTTTAAAACATGAGCCAGGTAGTTTATATAAACTTTTAGGATGTTTCTATAATTTTAATATGAATATGGAAAACATAGAGTCTCGTCCAATTGAAGAAAAACCATGGGAGTATTTTTTCCATATTGATGTAACTGGTAATTTAGAAGATAAAAATGTTAAGAAAGCTTTGGAAAATATAAAGGAATTTGCTGCAGAATACAAAGTTTTAGGAAACTATATTGGAGAAAAAAGAAAAGAAGGGGATAATTATGATTAAACTTGGCTTACTTGGAAAACATTTAGGGCATAGTTTGTCTCCTAAAATTCATAAACTATTATTTAAAGAATTAAAAATTCAAGGAAGTTATGACTTATTTCAAGAGGAAGAAAAAAATGTACATGCCTTTATTGAAAGAATATCCAAAGAAAATCTAGGAATAAATGTGACTATTCCATATAAAATAAAATCAATTTCCTCCTTAGATTGGATTTCCAAGGAGGCTAAAAAGATAGGTGCAGTTAATACTATCTTTTTTAATAATGGGAAAAAATATGGATATAATACAGATTATTTTGGATTTTCAAGGTTATTAGAGTACAATAATATAGAAATATATAATAAAAAAGTTGTAGTTCTTGGAGCAGGGGGAGCAGCTAGAGCAATAATAACTTGTGTGAAAGATTTAAAGGCTAAAGATATAATAATTGTAGCTAGAAACATTGAAAAAGCAACTTCTCAGCTTGGAAGTTTAATAAATAAAAATATAAAAGTAATTAGTTTCAATGATTTTGAAAAAGGAAACATTGAAGCAAAAAAAGATGGAGAAATTGTAATAAACTGTACTCCAGTTGGTATGTTTCCAAATGTAGATGAATCTCCAGTTAGTGATAACGTAATTAGAAATTATGAAGTCTTTGTTGATTTAATATATAATCCCATTGAAACTAAATTTTTAAAAAAGGCTAGGATTCTTGGGAAAAAATCAGTTAATGGTATGTTTATGTTAGTTACTCAAGGAATAGCTTCTGAGGAAATATGGCTTAACAGGAAAATAGAAAATAATATAATTGAAAAAATATCTAAAAAACTAAATGATAAAATAAATATTGTCCTTATAGGAATGCCTGGATGTGGAAAATCTTTCCTTGGGGAAAAATTAGCTGGAAAATTAAAGATGGAATTTATAGATTGTGATAAGTATTTAGAGAATAGGGAAGAAAAATCAATTTCAGAATTATTTGAAATAGGTGAAGAATATTTTAGAAATATTGAAACGAAATATATAAGAGAAATTTCTTTAAAGGAAAACATAGTAATTTCCACAGGGGGTGGAGTTGTTAAAAGCCCTGAAAACATGAAATTATTGAAAAAAAATGGAATTGTTATTTTTATTAATCGTCCTTTGAAAAAAATAATAGAAGATATAGATACAAAATCAAGACCTCTTCTTTTAGAAGGAAAAGAAAAACTTTATAATCTCTATAAGGAAAGGTTAGATTTATATGAAAGTTATTCAGATTATATTATAGAAAATAAAAATAGTGTAGATGAAGTCCTAAATGATATAATTAATATTATGGACAAATAAAGGGAGGACAGTATGAAAATATTAGTTATAAATGGTCCTAATATAAATATGCTAGGAATTAGAGAAAAAAATATTTATGGAACAGGGGATTATTCTTTTCTTTGTACTTTGTTAAAAGAAAAAGCAAAGGAAGAAAATATTCAACTGGAAATAAAACAGAGCAATTATGAGGGAGAAATAGTTAATTTTATTCAAGAGGCCTATGGAAATGTAGATGGGATAATAATAAATCCAGCAGCTTATACTCATTATAGTATAGCTATTTTAGATGCCTTAAAAGCAGTTGATATTCCAACAGTTGAAGTACATATTAGTAATATTCATAAAAGAGAAGAAATGCGTCACAAGTCTGTAACAGCAGCAGCTTGTGTGGGACAAATTTCAGGTTTTGGTCTTAAGGGTTACCTTCTAGCTATGGAAGGATTAATTGATTTTTTTAAGAATAAAAAATAAAAATTATTTTATTTAAAGGTAGAGTTTACTTTTTTAAATTTATGAGCTATACTAAAAATAGAAGGTGATTCAATTTTAACTAAGTGTTTAATAGGAGGAGATGTATATGAAGAAAGTACTTATTCCATTAGATGGTAGTGAAAGAAGTTTACATTCTATTTCATTGATGAAAGAGTTATATAAGCCTACTGATGCAGAAATAATTTTAATGTATGTTGAAGAGGGAACAGAGGAAATTTATAAAGATCTAGATGAAACTCTAAAGGGTAAAACCTATGAAGAGGGTAGGAAAATATTTGAAAGTCATGATTTAAAAGGTAGAATTGAGGCAAAATTAGATGAAACTTTGAAACTTGTGGAAGGTTATTCTGTAAAGAAGGAAGTTTTTTTTGACAAGAAAGTTGGAAAAGAAATTTTAAAAGTAGCAGATGACAATGAAGTTGACTTAATTATTATGACTAAATCTACAAAAAAAGGATTTGAAAAGATGATAGGATCAGTAACTAGCTATGTTGTTAAACATGCTAAATGTATAGTGCTTATAGTTCCTGAATAAACATATACCAAAAGAACCCGACTTGTAGTGAACCCATTTTCTTGGACATGAAATTTAATATTTAATTGGTTCTTTGTCAACTGGTGTTGGTGGAGAAAAATAAAAAAATAAATAATGTTTTTGTTCCTTCAGCTTTATGCTGAAGGAATTTTTATTTTTGTTAAATTGCTATAAATTAAAATTCTATTTCTTA
>NZ_WJWY01000016.1 GCF_010367435.1 Fusobacterium sp. IOR10 | reverse complement strand
TTTGAACAGCCTTAAACTCCTTAAAAATAGAAGCAGGAATTCGACTTTTCAATTCTATTTCAGAAAAGTGATTTGTTCCAAAAATTTCTAGCATGTTATTCATTAAAATACCTCCTAAAAGCAAAAATTAAAGTTAAAAAATTAAAGTATTAACACATATAATTATAAAAATTTAATTCCATGTTCTTTATAATGGTCAATCATTTCTTTTGGTCAAACAGACGCTTGAACTTCTCCAATATGAATTTTTTCTAAGAAGAATAAACAAATTCTAGATTGTCCAATTCCTCCACCTATTGTATAAGGTAATTCTTTGTTAAGAAGAGCTTTATGGAAAGGTAATTCTCTTCTATCTTCAGCTCCAGCTATAGTAAGTTGTTTTGCAAGGGATTCTTCACTAACTCTAATTCCCATAGAAGTTAATTCTAAAGCACATTGTAATGGTTCATACCATACAATTAAATCTCCATTTAAATCCCAATCATCATAGTCAGGTGCTCTACCGTCATGTTTTATTCCAGATTTTAAAATTTTACCAATTTGAGAAATGAAAACAGCTTTATGTTCTTTAGCAATAACATTTTCTCTTTCTTTAGGTGTTAAATCAGGATAAGCATCTTCTAACTCTTGAGAAGTGATAAAAAATATGTCTTCAGGTAATTTTTCACTAAGAAGAGGATATTCTCTGTTAATATATTTTTCAGTTTTTTGAAGTGATCTAAAAATACGTTTAACTATTTTTTTCAAAAACTCTAAGTTTCTTTCTTCTTTTTTTATTATAAGTTCCCAATCCCATTGGTCAACATAAATAGAATGTAAAGGATCTAATTCATCTTCATCTCTTCTAATAGCATTCATATCAGCGTAAAGTCCAGCGTGCATAGGGAATTCATATTTTTTCAATGCCATCCTTTTCCATTTTGCAAGGGAATGAACAACAGAGAATTCTCCAGGAATAGTTTTAATATCAAAACCTACAGGTCTTTCATATCCATTTAAGTTGTCGTTAAGTCCAGAAGTATCACTAAGGAAAAGAGGTGCAGAAATTCTAGTTAAGTTTAATTCATAAGCTAGAGCGTGCTGAAAGAAATCTTTAACTTTTTTAATACTTACTTCAGTTTCAAATAAGCTTAGTTTGTTTTCATATCCACTTGGTATAATACATTTTTTCATAATAGTCACTCCTTTAAAATTTAAATAAAAAAAATCATTTGAGTACTACCCCAAATGATTCGAATTAACAAGTTAATTAGGGCATAAATTTTAATCTTTAATTAAACAAGATAAAATGGATTTGCCCTCAAAATGTTATAAAACATTAAGTAAGTTCAAATCCCGACATATTGCCATTATTATTATTGTTGTTTATAATTGCTAAAATAATATATCTTTTCATATGCCACCTCCGTCTTTCTTAATATGCATAAGATTATATATTATTTTGATGCAATTGTCAAATAGAATTTAAAATATTTATACATCGGGATAAGATTACAGTGTTTTTCTATAATTTTTATATTTAATTTTTAAATATATTGGGTTATTTTAGATTATATTGCTTTATTTTTCTATATAAAATTAGGACATTAATTTTTATAAATTTTGAGATTTTTAATTGAGAGCATGGGATAAACTATCTTTTTAATATAAAAAGAACGCCCTTAGCTATAATAGCTTAGGGCGTATTTAACAGTAAAATTATTTATATTTTTTTAATTTAATGACTTCTTTAAAATCATTGGTACTCATACCTGTATGTTTTTTAAAAAATGCTGAAAAGTTAGCAGGTTCATTAAAACCTAAATAATATGAAATTTCATATATTTTCATATCACCTTTAACAAGAAGACGTTTAGCTTCAAGTATAACCCTATTTATTAAAAGTTGTTTAGCACTTATATCAGCACATTTTTTACATGCCATATTTATTGTTTTAACACTAACTCCTATAAGTTTAGAATAGTTGTTAACTGTTTTTAAATTTCTAAAATTTAGCTCGATAAGTTCACGGTATTTATTGTAATATTTATATTCTATAGTGGAAGAATTAATAATTTTATCTTTTTTTTCTAAATATAATGAAAAAATAAAACTTTTAAACAGTGAACGAATAAGATTTTTTGAAGAATAATCATGATTTTTACAATACTCTTTGTAAACTAAATCTATAAGAATTTTGTTAGTTGAAATTTTTGACATATCTATGGATAAAATAGGTTTTTCATAGGGAGTTTCAAAAAATGCAAGTAAATCCATATTATTATTTTCACCATCTTCAAAAAAGAAAGGTTCATTTAAATTAATAACATAACCTTCCACATTATTATTCACTTTAAAGGAATGAACACGATGACGTTCAATAATTATTAAGTCTCCTGCTTTATAAGGATATTTTTTAAAATCAATATAATGTACTCCATTTCCTTTAGTAATATATAGTAAAATCCAAAAATTAAGACGAACATCAGTTTCTAACATTTTTTGAGGTCGTGTTTCAAAAAAATGTCTAATTCTTAATATTTCCAAATCAGAATTATTCTTGTTTTTTGGATTTCGATAGCTTATATTTTTTACTTTCATATATCTCACCCTCCACACTAATATTATAATACATATGTTTTTTTTATTCAACATCAAAGTCTTGTTTTTGCATTTTTTAGGCGTAAAATAATATTCAAATTATAAATATTAATGTGTATAATAATATAAATTAAGAAAAAGGAGATACTATATGTTAAGAAAAATAAAATGTATATTTTTTATAGGATTATTTTTCAGTTTGAATTTTCTATTTACAGGTTGTGGAAGGGAAAAAAAATCAAATAATATCCTTAGAGTGGGTATAGATTTAAAATATCCACCATTTATGTATATAGATGATACAGGTGATCCTGCTGGATTTGAAGTTGATTTAGCCTATGCATTTGGAAAATATCTAGGGAGAAAAGTGGAAATAGTAAATACAGATTTCTCAATGCTATCAGCTTCTTTGGATAGTGAAGAAACAGATATATTAATTAGTGATATGTCTGTAACCAAAGAAAGAAAAGTAAAAATGGATTTTTCTAAAGGATACAGGTATGGAAGAACAATGGCCTTAGTTAATAAAAAATTTTATGATGAAAATAATATTTCAGATAATATTAGTCCAGATAAATTTTTCAAATTAAAAGGAATAAAATGTATTGGATTAAGTGGAACTATTGGAGTTGATATACCTTATAAATATGGTGGAGATGTTATAGAAGCTACAGAAATAGGAACTGCTATGGAAGAGATAATTAATGGAAGTTCTAATGTTATGGTTGGAAGCTACACAATTATAGGGAATCATCTTGCTAATAAGAAAACAACAGAAGTTTATTTAGGAATAAAGGATTATTCTACATCTTGTTTTGTTGTAAAAAAAGGAAATAAAGAGTTGTTAGATAAATCAAATGAATTTATAGAAAAATTATATGAAAAGGGTGGCATGTATGAACAGCTTGAAATTAAGTATGACAAAGTCATTAGGGAATACTTTAAAAATAAGAAACTTGGATTTAAGTATATTGTTGAAAAACCTGAGTAAATTAGGTGCTTATCTTTTGATTGTTCTTATATTTTTTAAGATTATATTAAATGTAAGTGACCATCCAAATTATAATCTTATTTTATATCAGTATTCAAAACTGTTAAGAGGTTTTAAAATAACATTAATAATAAGTATAATAACTTTATTTATAAGTTTAATATCTGGTTTTGTATTTTATATTTTAATGGAAAACAAGAATATATTTTTGAATACTTTTATAAATATAGTTAAAGAAATAATCTTAGGAACTCCTTTAATAGTAATGATATTTTTAGTTGTTTATGTTTTTGGTGTAAGAATTAAGATTACAAACAAATTAATTTTAGGTATTGTAGCTTTATCTTTTTATATGACTCCTTATATTGCTAATTCTTATAAAGCTGGATCAGCTGTTATAAGTAAAGAACAAAAGATAATTATGGAGTTGTATAATTTCAATTTTTATACAAAATATAAATATATAATTATTCCTCAAATGATAAAGCCATTAATACCTCTATTAATTAATAATTTTTCAAGTATCATAAAGGGTTCAGCATTGTTAAAAATAATTTCAGTTACTGAAATTTCATATATGATAACAGTGATTTCAAATAAAAATTATGCTGCTATTGAAGGGTATATAATAATGTGGATAATGTATTTAAGTATTACGATCCCATTATCTTTATTGGCAAATAAAATTGGAAGGAGATATGAATTTGAAAATTAACATAGAAAATTTAGTAAAAAGTTATCAAAATCAAAAGATATTGTGTGATTTAAATTTTTCTGTTAGTAATATAAAAGTTTTGGGAATTATAGGAGAATCTGGGTGTGGAAAATCAACTTTACTTAGACAACTTTCAGGAATAGAATTTTCAGATTATGGTAGTATAAGGGTAAACGATATAAGTTTGCTAAGGACAAATATTAAAGAATATCAAAAAAAAATAGGTGTTGTTTTTCAAAATCATAATTTATTTCCTCATTTAACAGTAGAAGAAAATATAAACTTAGTTTTAGAAAAAGCAAGATCTTTTTCTAGAGAAAGGTCCAATGCAATTACCAATGGTTTATTAAGGGATTTTTTTCTAGAGGAAATAAAGAATAAGAAACCAAGGAATATTTCAGGAGGACAGGCTCAAAGAGCTTCAATAGCTAGGGCATTAGCAGGTAATCCTGAATTAGTATTTCTAGATGAGCCAACAGCATCACTGGATCCAGTTTTAACAAAGGAAGTATTAGAAAGTATTGAGATGTTAAAAAATTTAGGAGTTGAGTTTATATTTGTAACTCATGAAATGGATTTTTTAAAAAAGTTCGCAGATTATTTTATTTTTTTAGACAAGGGGAAAATATTAGAGCATGGACAAATAGACAAATTAAACAACCCTGCAACTAAAGAATTAAATTTTTTTCTAAAGGGTATAAATATTTAAATGGAGGGATTTATGGAAATAAAAGAAATTTTTGAATCATTTGAGAAAGTTCATTCTTATAGTTTTGCAACTATTAACAATGATTTTCCAGAAATTAGAATAGCACATTTTTTAACATATGATAGAGAGGGAATTTATTTTCAAACAATGAAGGTAAAATCTTTTTATAAGCAATTAATTGAAAACAAAAAAGTAGCAGTTTGCTCACTGGTATCAGAAACTGTTCCAGTTACCCATGATGAAAATGGACTTTCTGATTTTCCACCAGGATTTTTTATAAGGGTAAGTGGGCACGTAAGAGAGATTTCCCTTGAGGAACTTAAGAAAAAAGCATTAAAGGACAAGAAATTTAATCCAATGGTAATGGATATTGAAAGATATCCAAATATGACAACCTTTGTTTTGTATAAATTTAAAGGAGAGGTTTATAATTATGATTTTGCTAAGGAAAAGTTTACTCATAAAATAAAAAGAAAGAGCTTTTCTTTTGGTGGAATGGAGTATCTTAAAGCAGGTTTAGTAGTAAATAAGGAAAAATGTATTGCATGTGGAAAATGTGAAAAAATTTGTTCCTTTGGAGCAATTGTTCCAGGAGAAAAATACTCAATAAACTCAAAATATTGTGATGAATGTGGTTCTTGTTCCTTAGTTTGTCCAAGGAATGCAATAAATAAACCCCTTTAAGAAAAGGGGTTTATCGTTATTTAATATAATTTTTTTCTAATATTTGAGCAAGTTGATCTGGACAAGAAGTTGGTTTAGTTTTACAAGTAATATTCTTTAATCTATTAATAACATCATCTATTTTCATTCCTGTTAAAAGACTAGAAAGACCACTAGTGTTACCATCACAGCCACCTACAAATTCAACCTTTTCAATAATGTCATCCTTAACAATTATTCCAATTTCTCTAGAACAAGTTCCTGTTGTTTTATAAAATTTCATATGTAAACTCCTTTACTATTAATTTCTAATATAATATAGTAGTTAATGAAATATGTCAATAATTTTTTATTTAGTTATTATGTTTGATACTTCTGTTAAAATATCAAAAGCAAGATCAATTTTAGGTTTTTGTTCATATTCTTTCATGCTTCCGTCTTTTTTTATAAATGTAGCAGCATTATTAGAACTTTTCATATTATGGGCATTATTTGCAACTATCATATCAAGGTTTTTCTTTTTAAGTTTTTTAGTTGCATTTTCAATTATATTTTCAGTTTCAGCAGCAAATCCAACTAAAATCTGTTTATCTTTTCTAAGGCCCATATTATAAAGAATATCTGGATTTTTATCTAGGACAATAACAAGCTCATCAGTATTTTTCTTTATTTTTTGATCAGAACACACTTTAGGTTTATAATCTGCAACTGCAGCACATGCAATTCCAATATCTGTGTCATCAAATCTTTTTAAAACAGCCTCGTACATTTCCTTAGCTGTTTTAACTTGTACAAATTCAGATAATCCCTTGGGAACATCAAGATCAGTAGGTCCAGAGATTAAAGTAACTTTAGCTCCTAATTTAACAGCTTGCTCAGCTATGGAATATCCCATCTTTCCACTTGAATTATTACTAAAATATCTAACAGGATCCAAAGGTTCTTCAGTCCTTCCAGCTGTTAGAAGGAGTTTCTTACCTGTAAGTAATTTTTTTCTTTTTTTACTTAAAAAATAATTATCAATAATATTAACAATATCATCTTCATTTTTTAAACGACCTTTAGCATTAGTGTTACAAGCTAAAAATCCTTCATCAGAATCTATAAAATGATAGTTATATTTTTTTAATTTTTCAATATTATCCTTTAGAATAGGATTGTTATACATATTAACATTCATTGCAAGAGCAATAAATTTATCACATGTACAAGCAGATATAACAGTAGATAACATATCATCAGCTATTCCATTTGCAATTTTACCTACAATATTATAAGTGGCAGGGGCAATAAGACAAAGATCAGCCCATTCACCAAGGGAAATATGTTCAACTTCATATCCTCTGTTTTTATCCCACATATCAACAAAAACTTTATTTCTAGAAAGAGTTTCCAAAGTAAGGGGAGCTATTATTTCTGTTGCATTTTTAGTCATAATAACTTTAACATTATATCCTTTTTTCTTTAATTTTGAAACTATGTTAGCAGATTTGTAAGCAGCAATACCACCACAAACTCCAATTAAAATATTTTTCATTTTCATACTCCTAATTTTTAATTATTTTCTAATTTAAATTCATTAAAATAGTCATTTGTTAAGATTTTAAATTCCTCAACAGCTTTCTTTGGAAAGCCTCCTTTAACAATTAATGATTCAAAATCAAAATCATTCATGTCATCCATAAATTCAATATTATGTTTATTAAGGTAAGTTATAAATTTTCTTTTGTTTTTATATATTTTATGGACCTTGTCCCCTTTACACAGGAATACTCTTAAATCCCATGGAACAATTCCCTTTTTTAAATTTTCATATTTCTCCAAAGCTAAATCTCCATTTTTAATTTTCAAAAGTTCTTTAAGAGAAGGAAGAGATTTCATATCTTGAATAAATAAAATATTATTATTTTTTAAAAAATTACGAACTTCTTCAAATTTAATAGTTTTAAAAAAATTTTCTATTCCTAGTTTATAAATGAAATTATTATTAATTAGATTGTTATAAATTTGATTATGGGAAATAGCATCATAGGAATTTTTTTTCTTTAGCTCTAATATTTCTTGTTCTAAAAGAGTGTTAGCTTCCCTAGAAGATTTTAAGTTCTTTTCCATAATATAAACTTGTTTTGGGGATAAAGTTGTATTTTTCAAATTATGTAATTCTAATTTTAATTTTTCAATTTCTAAATTTTGACTAGTTATTAATTCCTTTAGACTACTAATTTCAGTAAGTTCTTTTTCATTATTAACAGTACATGATTTTTCTTTAAAAAGTCCGTCAAATAATCCCATATAATCCTCCTTTGAAAATTGTATCACTATAATAATTATAATGCATTTTAAATAAAAAAGCTAATACTTATTTTAATTAATTACCAATAAGTATGTTATAATGAGTATATTAATAATGGAAAAGAGAGGGACTATGATAGAAACAATCACAAAAAATATAAATTCAAAAAAAGTAGAAAAGGAATTAAAAGATTTGTTTAAAACTTCCAATAAAATATATTCTTTAATTACAAATGAAATAGAAGGGGATATATCAAATATATCATTTTATAAAGATATTGAGATGAAAAAATTATCAATGAAAGATAATGTGAAAAAGAATTTCTTTACTTTGTTTATGGTAAGTTTAATAGAATTTTTAAATATAAAAAATGAGAATAAAATTAAATATGGTCAATGTATATTTTATCTTAGAGGGATTATTACTTGTACAGATAATATTATTGATAATGAAAAAAAAGGAGCAATATTTTTAAATGGAATAAGTGAACATACAACAGAAAATACATTGTTAATGTTATTGCTTTATAAAAACTTAGAAGATATATTACATGACCTAGATAAGGAAAAAATAGATGTAAGTTCTAAAATTTTAGAAGGAATTCATATTATAGCAAAAAGTGAAGGACTGAGAGATTGTTCTTTATATGATTCTTATCCAAGTTATAAATATATTTTTAATGAAGTTCACAGTGGAATAGGAGGACAACTTTTAAAAATAGGATTGATAGCTCCTAAATATTTAGAAACTGATGAAAAAATAGATGTTTGTTTAGGTTCTTTATATAAATTAGGACTATCTCTTCAAGGGCTAGATGATCTATGTGATATGAAGGAAGATTATGAAAATAGAAAAATAAATTTAGGTATTGCTTTTTTTATGGAAAAATATAAAATTAATGAAAAGGAAGCTAGTGATATAGATATTTTTCAAAATAAATTCACAGTGGAATATTTAGTTGAAATTTTAGAATATGCTTTGGAAAGTTTTAAAGATCTAGAAGCTATAGGTTATCCTATAAACAGAAAATTAGGAATCAGCATTTTAAAATCTTTATTTGAAATAAGGGGATTAAAAAAATTATGGTCAATGTTAAAAAATAAGTTTAATTAATAAAAAAGGAGTGATTATGAAAAAAATAATAGGTTTATTATTTTTATTAGGTACAATTTCCTTTGGAAAATCTGGATATGAAGGATATTGGATGATGCCAAAAGGAAAGTTCATTATAAAAATAGATAAAAAAGCAAGTGAAGAATATGTGGGTCATGTTGTTTGGTTAAAAGATTTTGTCTATCCTAAAGGGGATAAGATGGAAGGAATCGAGCAATATGATAGAAACAATCCGAATAAAGAATTAAGGGTTAAAAGTAGAAAGGTAATGGGTCTTAAAATTGTTGGGGAACTATATGAAAAAAATGGGAAACTAAAAGGTGGTTGGGTTTACGATTCTTGGCATGGGAAACTTTATCATGGAAGCGCTAAATTAGTGGATAATGATACATTGAAATTAAGAGGATCCATTGATAAGATGGGAATAATTGGTGTAAGCCAAAGAGCTAAAAGAGTTGAAAATTTAGAGAAATATAATTTAAAATAAATTCCTAAAAAATAATAAATTTATAAGAAAGCCCTTCAATTTTAATTGAAGGGCTCTTTTACAATTATTTTGCATTATTATAAATCTCAAACATATCTTGTTCAGTTAATTCTTTAAATGAACCAATGGTTCTCTTGCCATTAAAGCTGCATTTATTAGCTAAAATTTTAATTTCTTCAAGGGATAGTTCTAATCCTAATTCTTTTAAATTAGTTGGCATATCTATACTTTTATAAAATTTTTCCATTGTTTCTATTCCTAAAAGAGCTGTATTTTCATCTCCAATATTTTCTATATTAAATATTTTATTTGCAAAACGAGCAAATCTTTTTGGATTTTCTTTAAAAACATATCTAGCCCAAGAACCCCAAATAGCAGACAGTCCAGCTCCATGAGCCACATCATAGATCCCACCTAACTCATGTTCCAATTGATGAGAAGACCAGTCTCCAGTGCCTCCACATCCAGTAAGACCATTATGTGCAAGGGAACTAGCCCACATAATTTCACCTCTACTTTCATAATCTGCTGGATTTTCCATAATTATAGGAGCGTTTCTTATAACTGTTCTGATTAATCCTTCAGCAATTTCATCAGTTATTTCCATATTTCCAGTTGGAGAAAAATATCTTTCCATAGTATGCATCATAATATCAACGATTCCACTGGCACTTTGATATTTAGGTAATGTATAAGTTAATTCAGGATTTAATATAGCAAATTTAGGTCTAGCATTGTCAATACTAAAGGATCTCTTTAGCCACCCTTCTTCATTTGTAATAACACTACTAGGACTCATTTCACTTCCAGCTGCAGCCATTGTTAGTATAACTCCAATTGGCATACAGTTATTTGAAAATTTATTTTTAGAATACAAATCCCAAACGTCATAGTCAATCATCATTCCATATCCTATTCCCTTAGCAGAATCTATAACACTTCCTCCACCAATAGCTAATATAAAATCAATGTTTTCTCTTTTCCCAAGTTCTATTCCTTTTTTAACAAGGGACAACCTAGGATTAGGTTTTACTCCTCCTAATTCTATGTAATCAATATTACTTTCTTTTAGATAGTTTTTTACTTTAGCAAGTAAACCACTACGAACAACACTTCCTCCTCCATAATGAATCAAGATTTTCTTACCATTAAATTCTTTTAAAAGATTTCCAATTTCTTTTTCTGTATCTTTACCAAAGATAACTTTAGTTGGTGTGTAATATTTAAAATTTTCCATAATCACTCCTTTTATTCAGCTCTAAGAGCTTCGATTGGGTTTAATTCAGCAGCTTTTTTTGCAGGTATAACACCGAAAATAATTCCTATAAAAGTTGAAACAATAAGGGATGTAATAATTGAGCTAAAGGAGAATAAAGGGGTTATCCCAATTACTTTTCCAATTAGTTCTCCTAAAACAAATCCTAAAAAGATTCCAATAATTCCTCCAAGTCCTGTTAGTATAATGGACTCTATTAAAAATTGAAGAAGAATATCTTTATTAGTAGCTCCAATAGATTTTCTTATTCCAATTTCCTTTGTTCTTTCAATAACACTAACAAGCATTATGTTCATAACTCCAATTCCCCCTACAAAAAGAGAAATTCCAGCTACAAAAGTTACAAATATATTAAGGGTACTAAGGATGTTATCAAAGGATGAAGAACCCTTAGCAAGAGCCTCAACTTCATATAAATCTTTAACTCCAGTAATTTCCTCTAGTATTTCCTTTGATTTAACCATGCTTTCCTGTGATTTTTCTGGATCTTTTGCTTCAATAAGCAGTTCTTCATAGGAACTAGAATTATCTAAATTATAGATTCTATCATAGGTTGATAATGGAAATCTAATAAACCTAGGTATTCTAAGTCCCCCAAGAGCATTGGCAAAACCTTTAAAAGGATTTTTATAAACTCCTACAATTTCATAGGGAATACCTGCAGATTTTCTATTTTTAAAAAGATAATATTCCTTTCCAAGAGCATTATCAATTGAACCATATAAATTTTTAGCTGTTATATCATCAATTATAGCAACTTTTTCAGCATTTTTATACTCAAAACTTAAAAAATTTCTTCCAGAAAGCATTTCAACCTTATCAATATCTTCAACAGCAGGGGTGGACCCAGTAAACCAAACTCTACTAAAATTATCTTTAATTTTAGAGTACATTCTATCCCTCACATAGGGAGTTACATTTTTAAAATAATTGCTGTTATTTAATTTTTCAACTAGAACATCATCAAAAAGATATTTCCATCTAAAGTCCTTTGCCTTTTTATCAACAAATATTGTAAATTTTCCATAGCCCCCTTCTTTTAATTTACCTGTAATACTCTCTTGTCCACCTTTACCTATTGCAGACATAGTTATAACAGAAGTTATTCCTATGATAATTCCTAGCATAGTTAAAAAAGATCTAGCTCTATTACCTGTTAAACTTTTTATAGCACTTTTAAAACTTTCTAAGAAATTCATTTGCTCTCACCATCTTTTATAATTTCACCGTCTTTAAACAAAAGTATTCTTTTACAAAATTTAGCAACTTCAGGCTCATGACTTACTATTATTATAGTTTTTCCTTGATCATTTAATTCTTTAAAAAAATTCATAATTTCATTTTCAGATACACTATCTAAATTTCCAGTAGGTTCATCAGCTAATATTATTGCAGGGTCATTAACTATAGCCCTAGCAATTGCCACCCTTTGTTTCTGACCTCCAGATAATTCATTTGGCTTATGATACATTCTATCACCTAGTCCTACTTTTTCTAAAACTTCTTTTGCTTTTTTTTCTCTAATGCTTTTATGAATTCCAGCATAAACTAAAGGAAGTTCTACATTTTCTAGAGCTGACAATTTTGGAAGGAGATTAAATGCTTGAAAAATAAAACCGATCTTTAAATTTCTAACTTTACATAATCTATCTTCTTTTATTGAAGAAACATTAATATCATCTAAAATATACGTTCCACTAAATTCCTTATCAAGGCATCCTAAAATATTCATCATGGTAGATTTTCCACTTCCGCTACTTCCCATAATAGCCACAAATTCTCCCTTTTCTATACTAAATGACAAATCTTTTAGAGCGTGCAAAGAGTTTTCTCCATTTTTATAATATTTATTTAGATTTCGAACTTCTATTATCATTTTTATCATCCCCTTTAGATTCTTCAGAAGTAAGAATTTTATCTCCAACTTTTAAATTTTCAAAGGGAGTTTTAAGAATTTCATCATTTTCTTTTAGCCCATTTAAAACAATAACTTTATCTCCATCAATGGATTTTATTTCAATATATATTTTAGATAAAACTCCATCTTCATCAGTGGAAAAGACATAGTATTTATTGTTTTCTTCTAGAATTGAGGTTTTTGGTATAAGAATTTTATTTTTATTTTCTTCTAAATATATAGTGGCAGAAACTTTAAACCCTGGAACAATATCAGGGATATCTTCAAGGGGTTTAACTTCCACTTCCACAATGTTTTCAGATGTTATTGATGAGGTTTTTGAAATTTTAGCTATTTTAGTTACTTTTCCATTAAATTCTTTTTTATTTTCAAAAACTTCTGGTTTCAGTATTAATTCTTGATTAATTTTAATATCTTTAATGTCATACTCAGGTATTTCTAAGACTATTTTAATATTTGATAGATCCATAATTTTCAAAAGAGCTTGATCAGTATCAACAAGATAATTTTCCTGAGCTTTTAAAGAAGAAATAGTACCACTTACAGGACTTAATATCTTTTCAGCAGTTTTGGATAAATCTTCATTATACTCTTCAATATCTATTTCTAATAATTGAATATCTTCCTCTAAATCCTTAACTTCATTTACTGAACTTCCTCCTATTTCAAATAGTCCTTTAATTATCTTTAGATTTCTTTTTTGTTTGTTTAATTGAATTTTTTTTCTTTCTAAGTTTCTCTTAATATTATTTCTTTGGGTTTCATCAAAGGTCATAAGTAATTGACCCTTTTTCACAAAATCTCCCTCTTGAATAAACACTTGATCAACCTTTAGTTTTTTATCAACAAAAACATCTTTAGTATCATTTGCTTCAACTTTTCCAGAAGCATTAATATATCCCTTTCCATTTCCAATTTTAATTTTAAATACTTCATAAGTTTTTAAGTTTTTATTTTTAGAGTTTAATTTAAAGAAAAGTCCTCCACTGAAAATAGCAACAATTACAAATGTGACAATCATTTTTTTATTTACTTTCATTTATATGTCTCCTCTAATTATAATTTTATAGATATATGCGTTTAAATTATTTTTTGATTTTTCAGCATTAATTTTATATGTTAAATAGTCGTTAAAATTATCAATTAAATCTAAATATGTTACTTTTCCAAGTTTGTATTCTAACTTTTTAATATCATACTTATTCTTTTCTAAATTAGCTTTGTTTTTATTAACTTGATATTCCATGAGTAAATTATCATATTCTTCCTTAGTTTTTAAAATTTCTGAATTCCTTTTGTCAGTTTCTTCAGATATAGTTAACATTTTTCTCTGATAATTATATTTTTCATTTTCCAAATCATTGTCATAGTAAAATAAATCTTTAGATATTTCTAAAAATATTCTATTTTCTTTAATGGATTCCTCTTTAGATCCAAAATCATGTTCTAAACCTATTGATATATCAGGGTACTTATTGTCATATTTCAAATAATTTATATTTTCTTTTATTTTGTTTTTTTGAATTTTTAAAATATCCAAATCCTTATTTCCAATATTATTTAGAAATTTGTCCAAGACATCAGTTTTTTTAGGTATATTCATTAGGGTGTTTCCTGCTACATTTATTTTGAAATCATATAAAAATCTTTCTTCTATTTTAGCTTTGTTTTTTTTCAAATATTTTAATTCTATTTCTAAATTTAATCTGTTTATAGTTGCAGATTTGAGATCTATTTTAGGACTTTTACCTAGTTTAAAGGATTTTTTTAATATTTCTTCTTCGTTTTCTAAAGTTTTTACTCCGTTGGTTTTAGCTATTATTTCAAACTCTATATTTTTATAATCCCTGTATAGATCAACTAAGTTCAATTTTTTAGTTTCAATATTTTTAAGGTATTCTAGTTTATTAATTTTTTTATCAAGATTATTATTATTTAAATTTTTATCATTTTCTGAATAAATCATATCCTTAATATTCTTGTTAATACCTAAAATTAGTTCAGATTCTTCATTTTCTTCCTTTGAACCATTGATATAAAAATCTCCATAGGAAATAGTTCCACTTGTTTTATATGTTCTATCTTCCCTAAGATAAGTGTTTTTTGAACTACCTGTAATTCCATTATAATTATCTAGGGTATAAAATTTTTGGTTGACTTTATTTTTTTTTGTATCTATATTATAAATATTTTTTTCATAGGAATTTGTTGAAATATTATTTAGCATAGTGTCTAGGGTTAAATCTTCACTAAAACTTAAAATAGAAATCATGAAAAATAAGATTGCTTTTCTTTTCATAGGTAACTCCTTTTTTATCCCATAAGATTAAAGTAACTGCTAAAGAATATTATAACATTTAGAGTATTGAAACTCAAAGGTAAATCATTGACTTTTCAATTAAAAAATTATAAAATTAATGATGAATTATTTAGGAGGAATAAAAATGGAAATGGTAATAAAAAAATTTCAAGATCTAACAAGCATAGAGTTATATGAAATATTAAGAGCAAGAGGAGAAGTTTTTGTAGTAGGACAAAAGATTTTATATAATGATGCAGATGGAAAAGATTATAGTTCTTGGCATTTAATGTTAAAGGAAGAAAATAAAATTATAGGATATTTGAGAATTATACAAGCTGGTGTTTCATATAAAAGTGTTTCAATTGGTAGGGTTTTAGTTATAGAGTCAGAAAGAAAGAGACAACTAGGAAGAAAAATATTAAAGGGAGCTATTGATTATATAAAAAATCAATTGAAAGAAAAGGAAATAATTATTTCAGCTCAATTTTATTTAAAGAAATTTTATGAGTCTTTGGGGTTTGTAGCAATTACAGAAATGTATATTGAAGAGGGAATAGAACATATAAAAATGAAATTAGAATTATAGGGAAAGCCTTCTATTGGTTTTATTTAAACTTAATAGAAGGCTTTTATATTAATTTTCCTTAATATTATTCTTTTTATATAAAGTGTAGAATTCCCCATGTTTTTCAATTAATTTTTCAAAATTATCATCTTCAACAATTCCATTTTCATTAAAAACTAAGATTCTGTCAAAATTCTTAATAATATCTAGTCTATGTGTAACAAAGATAACTGTTTTTTCCTTTAAAAAATTTAAAATATTATTTATAATTATTTTCTCAGAAATTCTATCTAATCCAGAGGTTGCTTCATCTAGTAGTATAATTTCTGGTTTTTTTAAGAATAGTCTAGCAAAGGAAATTCTTTGATTTTGACCAGTACTCATTATAGTTCCCTTATTTCCCATGATACTTTTATATTTTTTAGGTAATTTTTCAATTGTTTCATCAATGTATGCTTGTTTACAAGCTTCAACTATATTTTCATAGGTACTTTTATTTTTTACAATGGAAATATTTTTTTCAACTGTTTCATAGAGTATATTTTCTGAATTATTTAATATTCCCATTATATTTAAAAGATTTTTTTTGCTCATATCCTTGTAATTAATGTTGTTAATAAAAATATCTCCTGAATCAGGTAAGTAATTTTTTTTAATCAAATTTAAAATAGTTGATTTCCCAATTCCACTTTTCCCAACAATAGCTATCTTTTCCTTGGCTCTAATACTAAAGGAAAGATTGTTTAAAATGTTTTCATTTCCATATGAGAAGGAAACATTTTTAAAAGTAAGAACTTCAAAGGGAGAAGTAATTTTTTTAGTACCATTAAGAATGGTATAATCTGTATCTAACATACTGTTCAGCCTATTTATACCAGACATTCCCTTTTGATAATTATCTGTAAGACCTGCAAGTTTAATTAGAGAAATTTTGAATCTATCAACTAAAAGTAAAAAAGAAATAATAATACCAATTGTGATTTTGTTTTGTGTATATAAATATCCTCCAAAACCTATTAAAATTATTTGAGTTAAATGAACATAAAATGTTACTCCAGACATAAAAATCCCAACATTTAAATAATTTCTTTTTTCTGCCATTAAAAGGTTGTTATTACTTTCTCGAAATTTGTTTTCAGCATAGTTTTCAAGAACGTTATCCTTTAAGAAAAATATAACTCTAAGTAATTCATAGGTAGTGCTAGTGAAATTACTATTATTTTTTCTTATTTCTCTATAACCTGATTTTAATTTTCTATTTTTAGAATATACAAATAAAAATCCAAATGGAAAAGGTGCAAAAATAATTAAAGTTAATATTGGACTAAAGAAGAGCATAAGGAAAAAACTACCTATTAGAGCTCCCCCTGCAGAAATAGAATCTTGAAGTCCTCTATAAAGTAAAGATGATGAATTTTCCAAGTCACTTGTTATTCTAGCTATTAATTCACCTTTTTCTTTTTTATTGAAAAATTCAGTGGATTGTTTAAGCATATGGGAAAACAAATCATTTCTCATGTGAAATTTAATTCTATTTCCCATAAGCTGACCTCTACTAAATGAAACAATTGCAAAGGCAGTTCTAATCCCATACATGGCCAAAACCATAAGAGATAAATAAGAAATCATATTTAAATTTTTATTTGGAATAGCTGTATCTATAATTTTTTTAACTACCAAAGGTGCAGTTAAGTCTAGGAATGTTACAAGTAAATTAAATATTATAAATATAACCAATAATTTCTTTTCTTTTTTATAGTATTTTAAAATTAATTTTTTTACTTTCATTTATATAACACCTCGTATATTTCATCTAAATTATCAATAATTCTAGGACTACCTCTTAGTATTTCCCTTGATTCAAATATATATATTCTATTATTTTTATAGGCATCTGTATATTTAAGATAGGGATTTCTCTTTATTAAAGTTTCAACATTCCTAATTTTCATAGTACAAATAATAATTTCAGGATTTTTTTCTAAAATATAATCAGCTGAGATAATGTGGGTATTTCCAAGGGCGGTATTTCCCAAATTTTTAATATTAAATAATTTCATAATTTCTCCAGGTATACTCTTTGAGTTATAGGCTAGAAGAGGGGAATTTGAATATAGAACTAATCCCCTTTTCTCTTTTTTATGTTTAGAAATTTTTTCTTTTATTTTATTTAATTGAATTTTTTTTTCTTTTATTAATAACTGTGCACTTTCATCATTTCCAGTTATTTTTCCATATGCTTTAATTTTTGTAAAAATCTCCTGAAAATTAGTTGCTCTCTCCACAACAAATGGAATATTTTGTTCTTTCAAAGTATCGACAATTCTTTGGGACATTACATTTAAAATGACCAAATCAGGTTTTAGTTTAATTATTTTTTCAATTGAAGGCCTAGATATAGTTCCCACAGATTCAAGATTTTTAATTTTTTCACTTGGCCACATTTTACTTATTTTTGTTTTAGCTATACCTACAATTCTATCTTCAGCTCCAATTAAATAAAAAATTTCAACACAAGATGGATCTGTAATTATTATACGTTTATATTTTTTTAGTTTAATATGGTTACCATAATTGTCAAAATATTTATTATTTTCCAACTTCATTGAAAATGAAGAAAGTCCAAAGGAAAGAAATAATAATAATATAGATATTTTTTTAAATTTTCTCATGTCTTCTCCTTTTTAAGTTTATTAAGTATAGTATAGTTTATTTTTATGGTTAATACAATTGGATATAATTTTTTTTACTGCTTGTATTTAATAATCTTATATGATATTATTTATAGTGTGCTCCTATAGCTCAATTGGATAGAGTATCTGACTTCGAATCAGAGGGTTATAAGTTCGAATCTTATTGGGAGCGCCATAGAATGGCTTCAACCTGGGCAACTGCTCTTAAGTAGTTGTTTTTTTTTATGTTGAGAGCCATTTTTTGGAAGTTAGTCTTTTATTAGGTATTATATATATTAATGAAGAAAAAAGCTAGAAAATAAATCTTGCTTTTTTATATAAAATAAGGTAACATATATACAGATGTTTTATATTTCAATCCTTTGATAGGCTAATTTAGCTATTGCAGGGAAAGTAAAACACCGTTAAAAGAATGTACACACACATAAAAAAAATCCCCTATTTCTATATTTAAAGGGATTTTTTTGTTTTCTACTTATTTTCTTCAAACTTTTGAGGACGTATCCATTCTGATTCTTTTCCTAAAGAATAGTTTTTAATAAATTCTTCTTTAAATTCAATAAATCTATCTTCTAAAATTGCTTTTCTTGTATTTTTCATTAAATTTACTAGAAAATAAAGGTTATGATAAGTTGTCAATCTTTGACCTAAAATTTCTCCAGCCTTTAATAAATGTCTAATATAACCTCTTTTATAATTTCTACAAACATAGCAATCACAGCCTTCATCTAAGGGTCTTTCATCTTCAATATAGGCAGCATTTTTAATAACAAGTTTACCATATTTTGTAAATACAGTTCCATGTCTTCCAATTCTTGTAGGTTGGACACAATCCATCATATCAATTCCTTGTTCAACAGCTTCAAGCATATCCAAGGGTTCTCCAATTCCCATTAAATATCTAGGTTTGCCCTCAGGTAATTTTGGAGTAATATGTTTTAATACTCTATACATATCCTCTTTTTTTTCTCCAACAGCAAGACCACCTACAGCATACCCTGAAAAAAATTCGTCCATTTCCTTTAATTCGTTATATGATTTATCTCTTAAATCCTCATATATTCCACCTTGAACAATTGCAAATAGCCCTTGATCAGTTGGTCTTTTATGGTAAGCTACACATCTTTTAGCCCATCTAGTAGTTCTTTCTATAGAAGGGATCAAGTATTCCCTAGAAGATTGTCCAGGAGGGCATTCATCAAAGAGCATAGCTATGTCAGAACCTAAATTATTTTGAATTTCAATGGATTTTTCTGGAGATATAAATCTTTTAGATCCATCTAAATGTGAAGCAAATTCCACACCCTCTTCTTTTATTTTTCTAATAGTTCCTAAACTAAATACTTGGAAACCTCCACTGTCTGTAAGAATGGGTTTTTCCCAAGCACTAAATTTATGTAATCCTCCAAATTTAGCAATAATTTCATCTGTTGGTCTTAAGTGTAAATGATAAGTATTTCCTAGTATGATTTCAGAACCAAGTTCCACTAGTTCTTCCTTAGTCATTCCCTTTACAGTTCCTTGGGTTCCAACAGGCATAAATACTGGAGTTTCAATTGTCCCATGGGGGGTAGTTATAACTCCAGCTCTAGCATTTCCATTTTTTTTTAATAAGTTATATGTTACTGGTAATTTTTGCATTAACTCTCCTATCTTTCTACATTTATAACGTCTTTAATTTTCTTTATATTTTCAATTAAAAGGTTATAATCTCTTTTTTGAGCTATTTCAATAGCTACTTTAATTTTAATATAATTTCTACCACTTTTTTTAAGGGATTTTGAGTTTATATCAGTTAATGTTATTTTATGATCAGCAATTAAATTGATAATCTCCATAACTAATCCCTTATTGTCTTCTCCTATAACAGAAAATTTAAATTGGTACTTATTAATTTTTTTGTTAATAGTTTCTTCATCCCATTGTACTGTGATTTCCCTTTCAGGTTCATTGAGAATCATATTTTGAAAGTTTTTACAATCCTTTCTGTGAATTGCTATTCCAGTAAGTTTTGTAATATATCCTCCTATTTCATCCTCAGGTAAAGGAGTACAACATTTAGCAAATCTTACAAGGGTATTGTCAACTCCATCAACAATTATTCCATAATCATTTTTTTTGTGTGATTTTCTTGGTGATTGAACTATTGGAATATTTGGATTGTTTTTCAATCTCTCAGCTTCTTGATGTCCCCTTAGTTTATCAATAACTACATCCACTTTACTTCTAGTTTCTCCCAATACAAAATAAAAATCATCAAAGGAAGGGATGTTATGTTTTTCAATATGTTTTTTTATAATTTGATTATCTTCTAAATCTTTTAGAGTTAAAGGAACAGGTAGTTTAGAAAGTTCTTTTTCCAAAGCTTCTTTACCAAGCTTAATATTTTCTTCCCATTTTTTATCCTTTAACCATTTTTTTATTTTACTTTTAGCACTGTGAGTACCAACTATATCTAGCCAATCATTTCCAGGACCCTTTGCACTTTTAGAAGTGATTATATTAACTCTATCACCACTTTTAAGTTTATAGTCAAGGGGAACGATTTCTCCATCTACTTTGGCACCAATACATTTACATCCAACTTGAGTATGTATTGCAAAGGCAAAGTCAATAGGTGTAGAACCTTTTTTAAGCTCAGTGATATCTCCCTTTGGAGAGAATACATAGATAGTATCTTCCATAATATCCCCTGTTATAGTGGAAACAAACTCATCAGCATTATCAGCTTCCTTATTAACTTCTACAATGTCCCTAAGCCATGAGTAAACATTATCCTTTTTGTTAGGTACTATTTTCTCCTTATAACTCCAGTGAGCAGCAACTCCTTCTTCAGCTATTTTATCCATCTCCTCAGTTCTTATTTGTATTTCAACAAATTTCCCCTTAGGCCCAACTATGGTAGTGTGGATAGACTGATAGTTATTTGATTTTGGAACTGCAATATAATCTTTTATTCTTCCTGGTACAGGATTAAAATTTTCATGAATTATTCCAAGTACATGGTAACATTGGGATACATTGTCTACTATTATTCTAATTCCCATTAGGTCATAAATATCATCAAAATCCTTATGTTTTTCATATAATTTTTTATAAATACTATAAAAATGTTTGAATCTTCCTTTAATATGAGCTTTAATATTATTTTTTTCAATTAATCCTTTTATTGTTGCTACAACAGACTGAACATAAATTTCTCTTTCACCTTTTTTTGCATCAACAAGAGATTTAATTTCATGATAAATCTCAGGATAAATATAGTAAAAAGCAATATCTTCCAATTTAGATTTAATTTTAGCCATACCTAATCTATGTGCTAAAGGAGCATAAATAGAAAGGGTTTCCTTTGAAACCCTTATTTGTTTTTCACTTGGAACATATTTTAATGTTCTCATGTTATGTAATCTGTCAGCTAATTTTATTATTATAACTCTTAAATCCTTAGACATAGCAAGCATCATTTTTCTAATGCTTTCCCCTTGCTGTTTAGTACCATTAGGTAATTTTTTTAATTTAGTAACTCCATCTACCAATTGAGCAACATCTGATCCGAAATTATATTCAATATCTGCAAGGGTAATAAATGTATCTTCAACTATATCGTGTAAAATTCCAGCTACAATGGATTCAGTATCCATTTTCATATCAATCAATATCTGGGAAACTTCAGTAGGATGAAGAATATAATTGTCCCCAGATTGTCTGTACTGACCAAGATGAGATTCTTCAGCAAAAAAATATGCTTCCTTAATTTTGACTAAATCAACATCTAGTTTATTTTTTTTAATTTTTTCTTCTAATTCTTCCCAAAAATCCATAAGCTTCCCTTTCCCCAAATAGAAATTTAATATTTTATAAGAGAGATAACATCATAACCTTTAAGTTTATCTCTACCATTACATTCATTTTCTAATTCTATTAGAAATCCAATTCCAACAACTTCTCCACCTAACTTTTCAATCATTTTAATAACTGCTTCAATAGTTCCACCAGTTGCTAGTAAGTCATCAATAATAACAACTTTTTGACCTTTTTTTATTGCATCTTTATGCATTTCCAAAACATTGTTTCCATATTCCAATTCATAACTGCAGCTTATTACCTCTCTAGGTAATTTTTCTGGTTTTCTAACAGGTATAAATCCTATTCCAAGTTCACAAGCAACAGGACATCCAAATATGAATCCTCTTGATTCAGGACCTACAATTACATCAGCACCCTTGTCTTTAGCGTATTTTGAAAAATCGTTTATAGAAGCTTTAAAAGCCTCTCCGTTAGAGATAAATGTAGTGATATCTCTAAATATAATTCCTTTTTTAGGATAATCTACTATTGATGCTATATAATCTTTGTAATTCATAATGATTTTCTCAACCTTCCCTTTATTGTAGTATTATTTTGTTTTTCAATATCTTTTAAATTTTGTTTTTTTTCACGTTTTGAATTTTTTGTTTTTTGCCCATTATAGATAGTTTTAGCCAAGGCAACATATAAATTATCATTTCCTCCATAGGTTGCAATATATCTTTTTAACATTTCTTCAGCTATATCAAATTCATAAAAATAATTCTCTACACTTTCTGCAAAGAAAATTACAAAATCTTCATTGTTAGAATATTTGTTTTTATTTTCCTCTAAGAATATTCTCATTTTTTCAACTTGCTTTTCTTTGTTAAGTAAAGTCATATAGATACTAGCATATTCCTTATCAAAATGGTCAATTTGACTAAATCCTTCTTCAAATTCAAAAACACCCTCTTGTTCATCATTATTTTTAAATAATAGTAAACCTTTAAATAGTTTAGTATCAACAGTTAACTCATCTAATGGGATTTGCTTAATGTATTTTAAAGCCTTTGAAAAATCTTCAGTTAGATAGTAGACATATGATATTCCTGTTAAAGAATTAACGTCTTTTTCATTAATTTTTAGAGCTTGTTTATAAAATGAAATAGATTCTTTATAATTTTTTAAAATAGCATTAGCTCTAGCTGTTTCCTTTAGAGCATAAAAATTATTAGAGTCTATGTGTAGGACTTTATCATATTCTTTTAAAGCTTCAGTATATTTTTGTTCCCTTGCATAGTTCATGCCTTTTAAAAGGGAATGTTCTGCTTGTTTAAGTTTTTTAGAATCAACTGAGGAACAACCTATAATTAAAGTTGAAACTAAAAGTAATGTGATTTTATTTGTTAGTTTCATGTTTACTCTCCATCCCCGGAATTAAAACTCCTCCCGAAATAACTAATTTAATAGCATCTTCTATTTTAACATCTAAAATATGAACATCTGTTTGTTTCATTGAGATAAACATTCCAGATGTTGGGTTAGGTGAAGTTGGAACAAAAATATTATACATCTTTTCTCCAACTACATTTTCTATTAATGGATTATGCTCTGAAGTTAAAAATCCAATACTAAATATTCCCTTTCTAGGATATTCAATTAATACAGTTTTCTTATAGCTTGTGTTTTTATTTGATGAGATTAAATTAACAATTTGACTAATAGTAGTATAAATATGTCTAATTATGGGTAGTTTACACATTATATTGTTAATGGCAGAAGCAATCTTTCTTCCTAAAATATTTCTTGTGATATAGCCTACAAAAATTATAAATAGAATAATACTTAAAACATAAAATAAATATATTATATATTTTATTTCATTAATATCTGAGTAGCCAAATTTATTGACAAATTCAGATATTAGCTTAACTGTAAATGATTTGCTAGATAATAAAACAACAAAATTTATCATCCAGTTAATAATAAAAACAGTTAATAATATAGGTAATATAACTATTGATCCAGCATAAAAATAACTTTTTAATTTTCTAGGCATTGCTCCTTATCCCCTTTTTTTTTCAAGATAATTTTTGATATTCTGGTTTTTTTAATTTCCTTAACTTTTAATTCAATTTCCTCTAAAATAACAAGATCTCCAACTTTAGCCATTTCATCTAATTCGTTTAAAACTAATCCTCCCAAACTTTCATAGTCCTCTGAAATTGGAAGAGTTAGATCTAACTCCTTATTAATGGCATCAATATCTAGTTTAGCATCTATTTCATAAGTACCATTACCTAAATCCTTTATTGAATCTTCTTCCTTATCATATTCATCTCTAATTTCTCCAAAGATTTCTTCAATAACATCTTCTATTGTAACTACTCCAACAACACCACCATATTCATCAATAACTATTGCCATATGAACTTTACTATCTTTAAAGTTTGCTAATATTTTTAAAATTGGTTTTGTATCAGGCACAAAAAATGCACTTCTAACAAATTCCTTAACAGGATGATCTATTTTACCATCTTTTACAGCATTTAGTAAATCTTTAACATATAATAACCCAATTATATCTTCTAAAACTTCATTATATACAGGAATTCTAGAATAACCTAATTTAGTTATATTATCCCAAATTTCATTAATAGTTTTATTACCTTCAATGGCAAAAACTGATGTTCTAGGTGTCATAATTTCCTTTGCAGAAGTTTCTCCAAAAGTAACCATAGATTCAATCATATCTTTTTCTTCTTCTTCAATTATACCTTCAGCTTCTCCAACATTAATGTAAGAGATAATATCTTTTTCTGTTATCATAATCATTTCATCATTTATTTCAATTCCAAGAATTCTACTGATTAGTTTAGATATTCCAGTTAAAATAAAGATTAATGGTTTAGTTATTTTAGATAATATATAAACTGATTTAATTACTTTACTAGATATTTTTGAAGAATTGTTTTTAGCAATAATCTTAGGTGTGATTTCTCCAAATATTAATATGATAATAGTCATAACAGCTGTAGAAATAAAAACTGACATACCTTTGGAATTAGCCATTCCCTTATCTTTTAGTAATTGAGTAATAAAAGTAGTGGCAAGGGATGTTGCTAAAATATTTACAATGTTATTTCCTAAAAGGAGAGCTGTTAACATTTCGTTTGGTCTTCTCAACCATTCTTTTAACATTTTTCCTTTTTTAGGATTTTTGTAATTTATTTCTTCTAAAGAAATGCTTTTAAAAGCAGTTAATGCAGTTTCTGAAGCAGAAAAAACTCCAGAAAATATTATTAATATTATAAGTAAAATCAAATCATGAAATGTCTCCAATTGACAAATACACCTTCCTTAATTTATTCAACAACAAAAAGTTGATCTCCTCTTTGTACCACTGCACCATCTTTCACAAGAATTTTAACAATTTTACCATTAAAATTAGAAGTTACTTCATTCATCATTTTCATAGCTTCTATAATGCATACAGGATCACCAACTTGCACCTGATCTCCTTCGTTTATAAATGGAGCTTTACCTGGAGATGGCGAACCATAAAAAGTTCCAACTGTAGGAGCTAGTATTATGTTTCCGTTAATTACTTCTTTTTCCTTCTTTGTAGTTATATTTTTAGGAGTTGTAGAATCCATCTTTTTATTAACATTCTCCCTAGTATATACTACAGAATTATTCATAACTTCTTTTTTTAAAGTTATTTTTTCATCTCCCTTTTCAATGGAGATTTCCTTTAAAGAATTTTCATTTATTTTATCAGCTAATTTTTCTATCAGTTCTAAATTTATATTTTTCATTATTATATTTCCTTTCTACATCTTTTGTTTTTAGTTGCTTCCAATTATTCTAAGTTCTTTTACGCCCTCTATTTCACTAATAATTTCAAGCATACCTTCAATTTGTCTTAAAACATTTTCAGTAGTTTGAACAGTTATAGTTGCTCTACCAATACCATCAATAGCAATATTTTGCATGATAGTTAAAACATTCATATTGTGTCCTGCAATAACATCTAAAATCCTAGCTAAAATTCCAGGTTCATCAGTTAAGGCTAAATGAATACTAAAGACCTTTTCTTGACCACTTTCAAAAAATGGTTTAATATAATCTTTATACTTATAATAAGTACTTCTACTTAATCCAACTTTTTTAATAGCTTCATATTTAGATATTTTAGTTTCTTGAATTAAATCATTTACTTTAATTACATTTTGAATTGAAGTAGGTAATATTCTTTTATCAACTATATAATATTCTTTTTTTGTTTCGTTTTTTATTTCCCCTTTCTTTTTTCTACCCATATTTTATTTTTCCCCCTTTTCGAACGATTTTAAAGTATTTTTTAATAACATTGCAATAGTCATAGGTCCAACTCCACCAGGAACTGGTGTTATATAAGAGGCTTTTTTAGATACTTCTTCAAAATTAACATCTCCATATAATTTTTTGTCAACTCTGTTTATTCCAACATCAATTATTATTGCACCATCTTTTACCATATCCCCTGTAACAAAATTAGGAGAACCTAGAGCAGCAACAATTATGTCAGCATCTCTTAGTTTTTCAGTAAGATTTTTAGTTCTACTATTGCAAACAGTAGTTGTAGCTCCTTTGTTTATTAGTAAACCTGCAACAGGTTTTCCAACAATATTACTTCTTCCTATTACAACAGCTGTTTTTCCATATAAATCTATATTTGTTTGTTCAAGTAGATACATTATTCCTTGGGGGGTACATGGAATATATCCATCATTTTCACCTATAAATAGTTTCCCTAAACTCTCAGGTTTAAATCCATCCACATCCTTTTCAGTTGCAATGGCATTACAAACTTTATTTTCATCCATATGTTTTGGTAAAGGTAGTTGAACTAATATTCCATTTATAGAAGAGTCTTTGTTTAATTCGTCTATTTTACTCAATAATTCCCCTTCACTTATATTTGATGGAAAAGTTATTTTTGTACTTTTAACTCCAACTTTCTCACAAGCTTTAACCTTTGAACGAACATATATTTGAGATGCTGGATTTTCTCCAACAATTATAACAGCTAACCCAGGAACTTTTCCTATATTTTCTTTGTGATTAGCAACTTTTTCTTTTAATTCCTCTAAAATAGCATTTGAAATTTTCTTTCCATCTAGTATAGTCAATTATTGTTCAACTCCTTTAAATATTTCTCCAATTTTTATAAAATTACCGTTTAATAAGTCAGCCCCAGAAAGTCTTTTTTTACTTTGAGGTTTAGCAGATGTAATAATAACAGATCCATCCTTTGTTTTTACAACAGGACCTTTTCCTTTTACCTTTCCAACTACTTCTCCAGTAACACCATCTTCATATATTTTATTATTTTTTTCAACTTCGTATATTTTCATGATTTTATCATTTAAAATTGAAAAACCACAAGGTACAGGGCTAATTCCCCTTACAAAATTGTATATTTCTTCTTCATTTTGATTCCAGTTAATAACTAAATCTTCCTTTTTAAATGGCTTTACAAATGTTGCCTTGGAATCATCTTGAGCTATTCTATTATTTTTTCCTTCTCCAATTAAACTAACAGCTTCAACAATAGCTTCAGCAGCTAAATCTTTAAGTCTGTCATGAAGAGTTTCAAAATTATCCTTTTCATAGATTGGAGTTTCTTTAGCTAAAATAATATCTCCTGTATCAAGACCCTCTGCAATGTACATAACTGTAACTCCACTTTTTTTATCCCCAGCCATAATAGCTGCATTTATAGGAGCAGCTCCTCTAAATCTAGGAAGTAAAGATGAGTGAACATTTATAATTCCATATTTAGGAATATCAATAATTTCAGTTGGAATAATTTTTCCATATGCAACAACAGCTATTAAATCAGGTTTCATATTACGAATTTCCTGTATAATATTTTCATCTTTTAATCTATTTGGTTGAAAAATTTTCAAATCATTTTCCAAAGCATACTTTTTAACAGGGAGATATTCAATTTTTCTTCCCCTGTGATTTATCTTATCAACCTTAGTATATACCCCAATAACTTCGTGTTCTTTATTTAATATATCTAAACAAGGAACTGCAAAATCAGGAGTTCCCATGAACAAAATTCTCATATTTAGTCCTTTCTAAATTAATTAATTTGATTTATTTTTTTCAATTTCTTCTACAATTTTTATAAAAGATTTAATATCAGCAAAATCTTTATAAACAGAGGCAAATCTCACATAGGCAACTTCATCAATTTCTTTTAATTTGCTCATAATAATATCTCCTAATTCTTTGGTACTAATTTCACTTGTTAAGGAGTTTTGTAATGTTCTTTCAACATCAATAACAAATTCTTCAATTTGATCTTGACTGATATTTCTCTTAACAGTGGCAATGGATAGTCCTCTAATTAGTTTGTTTTTATTGAATTTTTCTCTACTTTGATCTTTTTTTATTACGTAGATGTCTCTTTCTTCAACTTTTTCATATGTTGTAAATCTTTTTTTGCAATGGAGACATTCTCTTCTTCTTTTAATGGAATTTCCATTTATAAAATCTCTACTATCAACTACTTTAGTATTATCGCTATTACAAAAAGGGCATCTCATAATTTACCTCCTAAAATAAATTTATATTTTTTCTTCTTCGTCTATGCACCTGATAACAGAAGAAGGATCTTTGCAGTTTGCTAATTTGTTTCTAAAAGATTCACTTCTGATTAATCTTGAAATTCTTGCTAAAACTTTTAAATATATTTTACTATCTTCAATAGGAGAAGCAAATACAAAAAATATATTAACTCCTTCTTCGTCAATGGAATCAAAATCTATTTTATGTTCACTTATTCCAAAGGCAACAGTTAATTTTGAAGCTCCACTAGTTTTAGCATGTGGTATAGCAATTCCTTTTCCAATCCCAGTACTACCTAATTCTTCTCTCTCAGTTAAAGCTTTTTTTATAGTATTTTTATCCTTTATATTTGAAGATTTAATCATCAACTCTGACAGTTCATTTAAAATACCGTCCTTTGTTTTACTTTCTAAATTAAGCTTTATTAAATCTTCTGACATATAGTCAGTTATTTTAACTATATCTACCATGTTATTTCCTCCAAAATATAATTTTTTACATTTAAATTTATTTCTAAATGATGATTTAAATATTTTTCATAAATTTTTAAAATATTAAACAAATATTTAATATCAATTTTATTATTTAACAAATTTTTTATTTTACGATTTCTTATTGCTAAAATAATTTCATATTCTTCCTCAGATAATAGAAAACTATTTGGATATTCTATTTTTCCAACATAAGAATGTTCAATTGAAAAATTCTTACCATTTTCTAGTATATAAGATACACCTTCTAAACTTATGACCTTGTCCATAAAACAAAGGAGTAAAGTCATATATTTATACTTTTCAGATTCCTTGTTTATATATTTCAAACTTTTGCAAAGAAATTGAAATAATTCACTACTTTGCTCCCAGTCATTTAATATATTATTTAAAATTGAAAATATGTATAAAACAACTCCAACTTTATCAAGATCCTTTCTTATAAATTCGTAATCTTCTATTAGTTCAATTGAACTACCTACAAAATTTTCATTCCTTTTATAGGCTATTATTTTACAATAGGAGAGAACATCTGCAGCAATTTTATCTCTATTTTTACTTTTTTTAATACCTTTAATTAAAACATCAACCTTCCCCATATTAGGGGTAAATATTTTAAGAAATCTGTCTGACTCTTTAATGTCAAATTTATTAATAACAACACCTTCTAATTTAAGTAGTTCTGTCATTATATATCAAATTCTTTCTTGGAAATACCTGAATTTATTATAACATCAGAGAACTTTAATGTACCTACAAAGATGTCATTGTCATATATTTCCATTTCTATTGGAATTCTGTAATTTGAAAAGACATTAAATTTAAGAATTTTAATATTTAAATTATCTTTTTTTATTATGAGATTTTTAGAGGTATTATATTTTTCTTTAAAGGAAGAACTTTTGTCATATGTACGTTGAAATAATTTAATAAATTCACTGATCATATTTTCATCAATACTAGCTTGTTCTTCTATTTTTTCATCAAATATAGGTAGATAAGTTATTTTTTTATTATCTTTATAAATAAAAATCTCTCCTCTATGGGATTTAGGTTCTAACATTTCTTTCCTAAGTTTATCAGGAAATATGTACTTAATTAAATAAGTTTTCTTTGTTTTTTCTTTATTTTGTACAGTTGTTTCTTCAACTTGCATGGTTAAATTTTTAATATTATTGATATCATTATACTTAGAGAAACTAAATGTAAATATAATGAAAAATAGTATTGAGATTTTTTTTATCATATAATTTATTCTCCTGTAATTACAATAACTTCATTTAAATTAAATATATCCAAATCATTTTTAATTTCATAAATTTTTTCAAGTCCGTTATTTTCTGAAATAACATTTTCAATTTTTCCAACATAGAGACCTTTAGGATATATATCACTTATTCCAGATGTGTATATTTCCTCTCCAACTTTTAAATTGGACTCTAAAGAGGATGTTGTTTTAAAATAAAGTGTATCCCCTGTATTTCCACTAAGAATTCCAAGAATTTTATTTTCTCCTAAACAACTTACATATGAATCTTTAGCTGTGAGCATTCTTACTTTAGAATATTTTGAAGAAGTTTCAACTATTTTCCCCACAAGAGTTTTGTCCACTAAAACTGGCATATCAACTTTAATACCATCTTCTGTTCCAAGTTTTATGGAAAATGTGTTATACAATTCTTGTATACTTTGGAAACTGACTTTTCCAACAACAGTTTTGTATTTAGTTTCTTTTTTTATTTCTAATATTTTTCTAAGTCTTTCATTTTCATCAGTTATCTTTTTTAGTAGTTCATCTTGATATTCTACCAAAGCTAACTTTTTTTTAAGGTCTAAATTTTCTTTGAATATTTCCTTATACTTAGTTAAAATTTCAAATGTTTCCCTTGTTCCAACGCTAGTAGTATAGATTTTGCTTTGAACAGGTAATAAAAGCATATTTATTTTTTTAAAACTAAAGAGAACGACACCCCTTAGAAAAAAAATTATAAATAAAAAAATTATAAAAAAATATATCCATCCCATAATGGTTCTTCTTTTTTTTCTCATTCTCATACATCCAGCTCCAATTTAATTAATCTATCTTAAATTATAATATATTTAGAGGGATTTGTAAAGTTGAATGACAAATTTTTTGGTACTTTGTTTGAAAAAACTCTAAATTTTTTAAACAATAATAAAAAACTGCCAATATTAGAGTATATTAGCAGTAAAATATTCTTTATGGCGATTCTGATGCGAATTGAACGCATGACCTACGCCTTAGGAGGGCGTCGCTCTATCCAACTGAGCTACAGAATCATGACAAGGAATATTATACACCATTTTTAGGTTTTTGAAAAGAGATTTTATTTTTCCAGAGCTCTATGTATCATATAAAACAGATGTTTTTTTCCTAGACCCATTAAAAGTTTAATTTTATCAATGGATTCTAGGAGATCAAATTTGTATTTTATTTGATTAATTAAATTGCAAAATTTATCAACTTCATTTATAAAATGAGCATCACTGCCAAAAGTAAGATCTTTTTTAAATTTAGTTTGAAGATTTTTGGCTATTTTATTTCTAGAAGCAGGAAGAGCATTATTATGAATTTCAATAGCATTAACTTTAGAAATAACATCATATATATAATCTTTATTTCTAACAAAATTCTTTTGGGCAATACCTGCTATATGTGGAATGGAAATATAACATTTAAATTTTTTTAGTACCTCTAAATAATAGAAAACATCCTTATCTGTTTTAGCCATTCTAAATCTATTCTTATTTGGTTCCACATAAAATTTATAAAAATAAATGAGATCATCTTCACTTTTAAAATAAACTAATAATTCAAAACCATCAATACATCCTAATTCAATTCCTGGAACAACTCTTATTCCTAATTTTCTAAGAAGAATGTTTCCTCCAATGGCATTATGGTCAGTTACAGAAATCAAATAATTTTTATCCTTTAAGAAATCCATAAGTACCTTACCTGTTATAAATCCATCAGAATAAGTTGTATGCATGTGAAGGTCTAGTAGAGTAACTTCCTTTCCCCGTTCTGTATAAAACTCAGCGAAAAATTTGTTTAAATTTTTTAATTTCATAAAATCACACCCTTTATATTATGGGAGATATTAGCTTTATAATAGCTTCCTTAACTTTTTCTGAAGTTTTTCTATTTTCTAAATCCTCACAGTTTAAAATAATTGAGTCATGGATATCTTCATAAAATAACTGTCTTAAATATCCAATTAGTTCAATATCATAAATATTGAAATTTATTTCAAAATTTTGATAAAAACTTCTATAGTCAAAATTAGCACTACCAATGGCAGCTATTTCATTATCTATAATAACAAGTTTGCTATGAAAAAATCCATTTTGATATTTATAAACCTCTGCTCCATTTTCAATAAGTTCAATAACTGAAGCTTGATTAGCCCAATAAACAAACAAATGATCTCCAAAGGAAGGAATAATAATTTTCACTTCTATTCCAGAAGCAAGGGCAATTTTCAAACAATCTAGTATTAAATCATCTGGTACAAAATAAGGTGTTTCAATATAGATACTTCTTTTTGCATTTGTAATCATAGATATAAATGCATCTCTTATTGTTCTAGTTTGATAGTTTGGCCCGCTGCTGATTATTTGAATAGCATTAATGTCATAGTCTTTAATATTATCAACCATTTCATTAGCTTTTTTTCTTAAAGATTTATCAATTTCTTTAAAATCTAAAGGTTCTTTTTGTAAAAAGTTCCAAGAGATATAAAAATCTCTATCAGCATCAATTGCAGTTTCACCTTCTATTCTACACCCTGTATCTCTCCAATATCCAAATTTGCTATGTCCAACATATTCTTTTCCAATATTAAAACCACCTGTATAAAGTGTTAAACTATCAATAATACATAGTTTTCTATGGTTACGATAATTTGCTCTTAAAGTTCCAAATCTAAATATTGGGAAATGAGATGGAAAGAATATTTTTAAAATAACCCCACTATTTTCCAAAGATTTTTTACGATTTCTTTTTAATTTTTGGGTACCAATTCCATCAATGATTATTTTAACATTAACCCCCTCTTTAGCTTTTTTTTCTAATTCATCATATATAATTTTTCCAAATTCATCATCATTAAAGATATAATATTCCATATTAATACTTTCTTTAGCACATTTAATATTTGATATCATATTTTTAAAAAATTTATCTCCATCTTTGTAAAATAATACAGTATTACAATATGTTACCTTATTACCTACAGTTTTTATAATATAATTAACAAGTTCCTTTCTTTTTTCAACTAATCTAATTTTGTAGTTATTATTAGTATAAATTTCCTTGAAAAAAGTTCTTTTATAAAACTTGTTAACTTTTCTTTTTTTATATAGTTTTAGTCCAAAAAACAAATAAGCAATAAATCCCACATAGGAAGTCAAAAGCAAAATAAGTATCCAAAGTAATGTATAGACAGGACGTTTTCTTTCAAAAAATAAAACGATTGCTGCAAATATTATATTTATAATATATATATAGCTTCCTATTTCTAAAAACATAATTTCCTCCAAAATATTTTTTGTGTTATAATATGCAAATATTTTAATATATATATTTATATTATACCTTATTTTTTCAATTTTTAATTGAGAATTTTTCATTTTTAGTATATACTTATATTGAGTAAATAAATTTATAAGAGAGGTATTATATGAGCTTTTTTGAAAAACTTGATTTAGAGAAAAAACTTAATATATTTACTGGAAATTTTTTTCAACAATCCAGTGACTTACCAAGCAGAGCAAATCTTTCATCAATTCTTACAAATCAATTTAAATTCAAGAATTTAGGTGAAATAAAAGATAGTTGTTCTCTTTTTGAAGTTAGTCAATGCTTTGTTGACGATGTAATTAGTACTCGAGATTGTCTACTAAAAAAATTACAGGGAATATATGAATATAAAAAAGGAAATCAAATATTTTTAGAATCTTTAGTTAATTCAAATGTTGTTGCTTCCATAATAAATACAAATTATGATTGTTCATTTGAAGAAAATAAAAATGTGTTTAAAGTTACTCCCTTTAGTTATTTAGATTCTCCAAATGGTAAAATAAGATTATATAAGGTATTTGGAGATTTATTCAATTTAGAATCTTGTGTTATAACAAAACAAGATTTTAGAAAGTTAAAATTACTTCCATTTTACAAAATATTTTGGGATAGTATTAGATATGAATTAAAGATTAGAAATTCTATTTTTTTAGGAGTAGATTTAGAAGATTCTGATTTTTTTGAATTTATAGAATTCTTATTAAAGGACTGTCTAGATGAAATTAAACCAATGTATTTTATCACTTCTAAGTCCATATTAAATCCTAAAATTATAGAATTTTTTAATAAATATAAAATAAAGTTACTTGTTTCAAATGAATATGAATTTTTTAAAGGGTTACATTTTTTTTTAGAAGACAGTAGTGAGATAAACATGGAAAGATTATTTCCATTGGGAGACAAAAATGTGATTTTAGAAAAAAAATCCCTGTAGTAGTTTCCGATACAGAAGCAATTGTTTCTAAAGCCAGTGAAAAAGAACATATTGTGGAGACTACAAATGATGGCATTGAAAAAAAAGAGGAACAATTTTCCCTATTATCCCATTCAAATGAAGTAAAAGAAGATATCATTAAAAAAGAAACTGTTAATGAAGAGGTTGTAGAGGAAGAAAATGCAAATGAAGATATTATTGAAAAAAATATTGTTAGTGAAAAAGTTCCAGAGGAAGAGATTATTAATCCTAAAAACATTGAATTTGATGCTAGGGAAGAAGGTTTATTCATAGAAACAGCACTTGAAATTAGATGTTCATCATCAAATTTATATAGATTTCCTTTGAAATCAGGAAATTTACCAAAGAATATTGAATTTGGAAATTCTGTTGTTGTTGGACATACGAATATTAGAATAGGAGAGTATTCAATTCCTTGTTATATTAATTCTTTTTCCAATGATAAACTAACATATTTAGAAATTAAAAATAGAGAATTTAAGTTAGGCTTCAGTGTTATTTTGAAAAATGATACAATTGAAGCTACAAATGAATATTTTTTCTATGAAATGAGCAAAGGACTAAATCATATACGTAGTATTGAGGTTTTAAAAATTCTAGATAAAATATTTTCAGGGGTACCTATTGTATTTAATGTGAAATTACTTTTTGGAAAATTAGAAATTGAAAATTGGGTGGAGCTAGTAAAAATAAAAACTGTTTTGGAAATCTTCACTTTATCTAAAAAGAATAAATTTAAGATACAAATGAATAAACTATTAGATGTTGATAATGTTTTTTATAAATTGAATCTAATGGGAATGTTAAATAAAACTTCCACATTTAATACTTGGTGCAATCTAAAGATAGATAATTCTAAATTATTAGAGGATAGAAAAGTAAATATTTCAGATTCTTTGAGAATTAAAAGAATTCTTCCTTTTAATAACAAAATATCCATTGAAGAGACAATAGACATTTTAGAACCTATAGGTTCTTGGGAAGTTAGAGAGGATAAAATTGTTAGTAGAAAGAAAAAATGTGTTGTAACATTGAAGAAGTTAAGGAGTGGAGATGTTAGATAGAGATGAGTTTTTTAAGAAATTTTCAATCAATCAAAATTATTTTAATTCCACTGGCTTAAAGTGGGAAGTGTTAGAAGAAATATATGATGATTATATTAAAATTATTCCCTATTTAGAAAAAACAGCAGATGACTTTATTTTTAAGTTAATTGATAAGGAAAGTGTTCACTCAGTTAGACGTAGAGTGAAAAAGCCAACTCACCTTATAGAAAAAATTATAAGAAAAGGGAAAAAATATGTTTCTCAAGGAATAGATGTTAGTAACTATAGGGATATAGTAACAGACCTTATAGGGGTTAGAATACTGCATTTATTTAAAAATGATTGGATATTTATTCACAATGAAATTATAAATACTTGGAGACTTGCAGAAACTCCCCAGATAAATGTTAGACCAGGGGATTTTGACATGGATGTCCTAAAAAGAGATATGGAAGACCTTCACTGTGAAATTATAATTAGACCTCATGGTTACAGGTCAGTACATTATTTAATAGAGGTAAATATTGAGGATTCAAAAATAGATACTTTTGTTGAGGTTCAAGTAAGGACTGTATTTGAAGAGGCTTGGAGTGAAATTGATCACATTATAAGATATCCCTATGATAAGGATAATCCTATTTTAAATGATTATTTAAGTATTTTTAATAGAATAGTAGGTAGTGCAGATGAAATGGGAACTTTTATAAAAGAATTAAAACCTAAAGTAGTTCCCCCTCATATGAATGACAATATAGAAGCTGACAACAAGTATAAATAAAAAATAAAATGTACCTTCAAAATTAGTTTTATCTAATAATTGAAGGTACATTTTTTATTTGTTTTTTCTATTAACATAAGTAGTGTGGAGTAATTTATGAGATTTTTCACCATAGGGATTTCCAAGAGACTCCTTATAAAGATTAATAACAGATTTATTCTTATGAGATTCTCTTGTTTTACTATGATTATCTAAATTTTGTACAGCTTCTCCTCTTTTTTCAATAATACTAAAATCTCCATGATGATAAGGTTGTCCCCCTCCACCAATACATCCTCCTTTACATGCCATAACCTCAATAGCATGAAAACTTTCCTCTCCATTTTTAATTTTTTCAATAAGTTTACTAGCAGCTCCAAGACCATGAACAACAGCAAGTTTTAAATCTATTCCTTTAACCTTTACACTAGTTGTTCTAACTTCTTCAAATCCTCTAAGGGGAATGAAATCTAAAGTTTTTAGTTTTTCTTTAGTTACCCATTCATATAAAGTTCTAGTTGCAGCTTCCATAACTCCCCCAGATCTACCAAATATTTCAGCAGCTCCAGTTGATTCTCCAAGGGGATTATCAAAATCTTTATCATGTAGAGAAGGGAGATCTATATTGTATTGCTTTAATAATCTTCCTAATTCTCTTGTTGTTAGAGAATAGTCCACATCAGGGTTCCCATTTTTAGAAAACTCACTTCTTGTACATTCATATTTTTTAGAAGTACAAGGCATAATTGAGACGCATATTAGATTTTCTCTTTTTATATTGTTTTTAGGTGCCCATATATTTTTAGCAATGGAACCAAAAATTTGTTGAGGAGATCTAGTTGTGGATAAATTATCCAAAAGTTCAGGATAGTTTAATTCTGCAAATCTAATCCAAGAAGGACAGCATGAAGTATATAATGGAAGTTTTATATTTTTATTTCCTTTTAAAAATTCTTCTAGTCTATATTTTAGCTCACTTGCTTCCTCTAATATAGTAACATCTGCAGCAAAGTTTGTATCAAAAACAGCATGAAATCCTAATTTTTTCAAAGCTCCAACCATTTTTTTTGTTACATCTGTTCCAACAGGAAGCCCAAATAATTCCCCTAGGGCAACTCTTACAGCAGGGGCAACTTGAACAATAACTTTTTTATTTGGATTTATCAAATCTTGAATTAAGTTAAAGGTGTAGTCAGTTTCGTATAAAGCTCCAACAGGACACACAGCAACACATTGTCCACAGAAAGTACAATTAGTATCAATTAAATTTCTATTAAAAGCAGTATTTACAATTACATTAAATCCCCTGTCAATTCCTGTTAAGATACCACAATTTTGAATTTCTTCACACATAGTTTCACATCTTCTACACATTATACATTTTGTTATATCCCTTGTAATTGCAACTGAAACTTGTTTGTCATGTTTTGCTTCCTTTCCTTTAAATCTCATTTCTCTAAGACCAAATTCAATAGCTAGTTTTTGTAATTCACAATTTCCATTTTTTCCGCATATTAAACAATCTTTAGGATGATTTGAAAGCATTAGTTCAAGAACTATTCTTCTTTTTTGCATTACTTTAAGAGAATTAGTTACAACTTCCATTCCTTCTGAAATAGGAGTTTTACAAGAGGGTAAAAGTCTATTCATTCCTTTAACTTCAACTACACAAATTCTACAAGAAGCGCAGTCATTTTTATATCCAATTTCTTTCATTTCCATATAGCATAAATGAGGGATTTCTATTCCAGCACTTAAAGCAGCATTTAATATAGTAGTATCTTCAGGAGCTATAACAACTTTATCGTCTATTTTTAATCTGATCATTCTCATAATTTTAATTTGCCCTCCTAATATTATATTTTGTCAATTGCTTTAAATTTACAAATTTCATAACAAGCGCCACATTTAATACAAATTTCATTGTCAATTCTATGTTTTTCTCTAATTTCCCCTTTAATTGCATTAGTGGGACAAACTCTAGAGCAAGCAGTGCACCCTACACAATTATTATTAATAACATAGGTCACTATATCTTCACATACACCAGCACGACATTTTTTTTCAAGAACGTGCTCTAAATATTCATCTGGAAATTGTTTTAAAGTTGATAATACTGGATTTGGTGAGGATTGTCCTAATCCACATAAAGAAGTATCTTTAATTGCTTCAGATAGTTCTTTTAAATGTTCCAAATCTTGTAATGTTCCTCTTCCCTTTGTGATTCCATCTAATAATTCATATAACCTAGTATTTCCTATTCTACAAGGGGTACATTTTCCGCAAGATTCATCTAAAGTAAATTCTAGGAAGAATTTAGCTACTCCAACCATACAGTCGTCTTCATCCATAACTATCATTCCACCAGATCCCATAATAGAACCTTTTTCCTTTAGAGTATCAAAATCTATTAATGTATCTAAATCCTTTTCTGTTAAACATCCTCCAGAAGGACCACCTGTTTGAACAGCTTTGAATTTTTTTCCATCTTTTATGCCTCCACCAATTTCAAAAATAATTTCTCTCAATGTTGTTCCCATGGGAACCTCCACAAGACCAACATTATTTATTTTTCCTGCAAGGGCAAATACCTTAGTTCCAGGAGAATTATTTGTTCCAACCTCTCTAAACCAATCACTACCATGCAAAATAATTCTAGGAATATTTACAAGGGTTTCTACATTATTAACTATAGTAGGTTTATTTTTATATCCCCTTTCAGCAGGATAAGGGGGTTTAGAAGTTGGTTCCCCTCTTTTTCCTTCCATAGATTGAATTAATGCTGTTTCTTCTCCACAAACAAAGGCACCAGCACCAAATTTTAATTCTATATGAAAGTTGAAATTACTTCCTAATATGTTGTTACCTAAATATCCAAATTTTTCAGCACTTTTAATAGCTTTGGTCAATCTTTGGATAGCTAGTGGATATTCAGCTCGAATGTAAACCATACCCTTTTCAGCACCAATGGCGTATCCTGCAATAAGCATACCTTCTATTACTGAATGGGGATCTCCTTCGAGAATTGCCCTGTCCATAAATGCTCCAGGATCCCCTTCATCAGCATTACAAACAACATATTTTTCTTCACAGTCATTTGAAAATGCAACCTTCCATTTTATTCCAGTTGGAAATCCTCCTCCCCCTCTTCCTCTAAGCCCAGATTTAGTGATTTCATTAACAACATCATTAGCTCCCATTGATGTTATAACTTTTTTTATTCCCATATAACCATCATTTGAAATAAAGTCTTTTATATTTTCAGGATCTATTATTCCACAATTTTTTAAGACCCTTCTTTCTTGTTTTTTATAAAATTCCATATTTTTTGAATTATAAATAACTTCATTAGTTTTAGGATCCTTATATAAAATTCTAGCTATTTTCATTCCCTTCATTATATCTAACTTAATTATATCCTCTGCATCAGTTGGTTTAACCTCCACATAAAAAGTGTTTTCAGGTATTATCTTTACAATTGGACCTTTTTCACAAAAACCAAAACATCCTGTAAGAACAACCTCAACATCATCACTTAATTTATTTTGAGAAATATATTTTTCAAGGTTTTCTTTAATTAGATTACTCTTAGATGATAGACAACCTGTTCCCCCACAGACTAATATTTTTTTCTTTTCCATTCTTCCTCCCTAAATATTATTGTTTTTCTTTAGCAAGATATGAAACTAAAATATTTTTCACTTCATTAGGTTTCACCTTTCCATGAACTTCTTCCCCAACTATGATAACTGGGGCTAAACCACAAGCTCCAACGCATCTTAGACAATCAAGGGAAAAAACTCCATCCTTTGTAACTTCTCCCACTTGAATATTTAATTCTTTTTTTATTGCTTCTAAAACTTTATCAGCTCCTCTAACATAACAAGCAGTACCTGTGCAAACAGAAATTTGATATTTTCCCTTAGGTTTCATAGAAAAAAAGTTATAAAAACTTACAACTCCATATATTTTTGCAACAGGCATGTTAATTTTTCTTCCTATAAATTCTTGAATTTCTTCAGGTATATATCCAAAAATTTTTTGAGCCCTATGAAGAATTATTATTAGAGAGCCTTGTTTATCTTCCAAAGAAGAAATATATTCATCTAATTCTTTAAACCCTACATTATCCTTACAAATCATCCATATTCCTCCCTTTTGCTTAGTTGTTCTTTTTTAATGTGTTAGATATTAAAAAAGAAACATTAGATACATTATTATACACTTTTTTACAAGATACGTCCACATGAATTGAGCATATACAAAATATATAGGGCTCCATATATTTTGTATATGCTCAATTTCAACATTGAAGTTAATGATTTTTGTGGTTTTAAGTATATATATCATGAATGATTGTGCATATAAAATTTGTGTGAGTATAAACCTAATAAACAGACAAAATTTATTGACATACTGTTTTAAATAGGGTATTCTTAGATAGAGGAGATTAATTCGATTCAATTATAAGCTATTTCAGATTAATATGTTTTTAAAAAACACATTTTTAAAATTATTTTTAAAGTTGTTGTATCTGAGATAATTATTTAAATAATATATACTAGAAAGGAGATAATATGCAAGATCTATTAAAAATTTTAATTGAAAACAACATTCATCATACAAAGAATGGAAAGGTAGCCTCTTATATTCCAGAATTGGATAAGGCTAGAAAGGACGCTTTAGGAGTTTATGTTATGACTGTTGATGGAGCAGAGTATAAGGCTGGAGACTATGAAGAGAAATTTACAATTCAAAGTATTTCAAAGATAGTTTCATTAATGTTAGCTATACTTGACAATGGAGAGGAATATGTATTTTCAAAGGTTGGGATGGAACCTACTGGAGATCCCTTTAATTCAATTAAGAAATTGGAAACTTCAATAATTAAAAAGCCATACAATCCTTTAATAAATGCAGGGGCTATAGTTATTAGTTCTATGATAAAGGGAAAAGATGCAAGGGATAAGTTTTCAAGATTACTTAATTTTATGAGAAAAATAGCTGAAGATGAAACATTGGATGTTAATTATAAAATTTATTGTGGAGAATCTGATACTGGAAATAGAAATAGAGCAATGGCTTATTTTATGAAAGGTGAAGGGGTTATTGAAGGGAATGTGGAAGATGCTTTAGATGTTTATTTTAAGCAATGTTCTATAGAGGTAACTGCTAAAACTTTAAGTAAAATAGCATTATTTATTGCTAACAATGGAAAGCTTAGTAATGGAGAAGAAGTTATAACTCCGAAAATAGCTATAATAGTGAAAACTCTTATGGTTACTTGTGGAATGTATGATAGTTCTGGAGAATTTGCTCTGAGAGTTGGAGTGCCTTCAAAGAGTGGTGTAGGAGGAGGAATACTTTCAGTTGTTCCAGGAAAAATGGGTATAGGGGTATTTGGGCCATCCCTTGACTCTAAAGGAAATTCAATAGCAGGGGTTGCATTACTTGAATATTTATCTAAGGAATTAAATTTAACAATATTCTAAAAGAAAGTATTACAAAAAATAAAAATTAAGGGGGATTATATGGAGTTTTTAGGAAGTTTTGTGGGGACGATTAACACGTATTTATGGTCTTATATTTTAATTGGATTATTATTAGCAGCAGGAAGTTATTTTACATTTAAAACAGGTTTTATTCAAATTAGAATGATAGGGGAAATGTTTAGACTTTTAGGTGGTGGATCAAAAAAGAAAGAAGGCGGAGTTTCATCTTTCCAAGCTTTTTGTATATCAATAGCATCAAGTGTTGGAACTGGTAACCTAGCAGGAGTTGCAATAGCTATTGCAATAGGTGGTCCTGGAGCAGTTTTCTGGATGTGGATAGTTGCCTTAATTGGAGCTGCTTCAAGTTTAGTTGAATGTACCTTAGCTCAAGTATATAAAGTTAAAGATGGAGGTCATTTTAGAGGTGGACCTGCTTATTATATGGAAAAAGCTTTGGGAAAAAGATGGATGGGTATCACATTCTCAATATTAATTTCTATAACTTATGGATTAATATTTAATTCAGTTCAAGCTAATACTATTTCTTTTGCATTTGAAAAAGCCTTTAATATTAGTAGAGTACATGTTGGAATAGTTTTAACAGTTGCAACAGCAATAATTATTTTTGGTGGTGTAAAAAGAATAGCTCGTGTTTCTGAAATTTTAGTTCCTATAATGGCAGTTGCTTATATTATAGTTGCATTATTTATAATAATAAAAAATATTACAATGATTCCTACTATATTCTCAATGATTATATCAGGTGCCTTTGGATTAAAACAAGCTGCAGGAGGATTATTTGGAGTTGTAATAATGCAAGGTATAAAGAGAGGATTGTTCTCAAATGAAGCTGGAATGGGTAGTGCTCCAAATGCAGCTGCAGCACCAGATGTTTCTCACCCAGTTAAACAAGGACTTATTCATGCTCTTGGAATATTTACAGATACAATAGTAATCTGTTCTGCCACAGCATTTATAATATTAATTTCAGGATTCTACAATGATGGAAATGTTAATGGTATTCAATTAACTCAAGATTCAATTGTATCTCAAGTTGGACCATGGGGAGCTATCTTCATAGCAGTTTGTATTTTAATGTTTGCCTTCTCTTCAGTTATAGGAAACTATTACTATGGTGAAACAAATATTGATTTTATAAGTTCTGACAATAAACATTGGCTAAGAGCTTATAGAATATTAGTTGTTGCAATGGTTATGTTTGGTTGCGTTGCTAAAATCCAAATTGTTTGGGACCTTGCAGATTTATTTATGGGATTAATGGCAATAATGAATTTGGTAACTATATTATCCCTTTCAAAAATTGCATTTGCTGTAATAAAAGATTATCAAGTTCAAAAGAAAAAAGGTTTGGATCCTGTATTCAAAGCAAGTTCAATACCTGGCTTAAAACATGCTGAATGTTGGGAAGATTAATTATTAAATAAAGCTTATCTCAATTATAGATATTACCCTAAAAAAAGGACCGTTTTTATAACGGTCCTTTTTATTTAATTATTTTCTTTAAGATTTAGGCAATGACCAATTATTTCTCTAGAAATACTTCCATGAGGTGGAATATGAGGGATATTATCCTTGGAGAACCAATCTCCTGTTTGAATTTCCAATCCATCAGGGGTTATTTCTCCACTTTCATATTCAGCAGTAAAACCAAACATCATAGAACTAGGAAATGGCCAAGACTGTGATCCAAAATATTTTATGTTTTTAACATTTATATTTACTTCCTCTTTAATTTCTCTTCTAACAGCTTCTTCAAGGGTTTCTCCAAGTTCAACAAAACCAGCGATTACACTATATCTGTCCTTTAAAAAATTAGTGTTATGAGCTAGTAAAAGTTTATCTCCCTTAGTTATTCCAACTATTATAGCACAAGCTATCTCTGGAAATAATAATTGTCTGCAATTTGGGCAAAGTTTAGATTTATCTTCCTTCATAGAAGGGAGTTCTTCCCCACATACTCCACAATATCTATGGGTTCTATCCCAGTTTAATATTGCCTTAGCTTGAATAGCTTTAGAATAAGTTTCTTCTTTATAAAATTTTCTGCAATTTCTAATATCATCAAAGATATATCCATCTGGAGGAGTTTCAAAGCTATCTAATTCAACAAGATAACTGTCTATTTTATCATTTAATTTAAATGGTTGAAACTTAAAATCCCTGTCAATTGAAAATTCCTTTTCTGATGGAACAATGAGATTGTTATCATTAACTTTTCTCATTAATTTATTCCCTGTATATATGTATAACTCCATAATGTAAACCTTCCTTTATCTAATGATCTTACAGAAAAATGGGTCTATAATATTTGGTGTTGGTATTTGTAAAAATACTAATGCCTTTATTTTTTGCAAAAAAAAATTGAGACAAATAAAAAAATCCGTTACAATTAAGTTGCGACACCAAAAGAAAGGATG
>NZ_WJWY01000015.1 GCF_010367435.1 Fusobacterium sp. IOR10 | reverse complement strand
TTAAGAAATAGAATTTTAATTTATAGCAATTTAACAAAAATAAAAATTCCTTCAGCATAAAGCTGAAGGAACAAAAACATTATTTATTTTTTTATTTTTCTCCACCAACACCAGTTGACAAAGAACCCAATAAAATTGTATCTATAGCTGGTATGTCAATTCCTTCATTAAATATATCAACTACAAATATAGTATCTATTTTCCCATCTTTTAAATTTTGAATTTCTTTTTTTCTTTTTTCATTTGTATTATTTCCTGTTAAAACAACTGTTTTAACACCTTTTTCCTTAAAAAATTTATTCATATATTCTGCATGCTTTATACTTGCACAAAAAGCAATTGATCTTTTCTTTTTATAATATGAATATTTTTTGTATACTAAGTTTGCTCTTTCTTCAACTATTAAAGCATTTTCAAGTTCTTTTAAATCATATTTTCCACTTCTCCAAGGAATGTTAGAATAGTCAACATTATCATAAATACCAAAGTATTCAAATGGGGATAACCAACCTTTATTTATACCTATTATAAAATTACATTCATAAACTATATTGTAATCACAAATTTTATAAATATCTCCGTTATCACTTCTTTCTGGAGTAGCAGTAAGTCCTAAGAGAAATTTGGGCTCAAAATAATTTAATAGACTCTGATAATTTTTACCTGTACCATGATGAACCTCATCTATAACAATATAATCAAAATGCTTTTTAGAAAAATAAGATTCATTTAAATATTCTTTTTTACCAATAGTTGCTATACTTGCAAATGTTATATCTGCTTTTACTTCTTTTTGCTTCCATTAAAAAATCCATATGTTTTTTTGTTTCCATAAATTTTCTCAAAGGAATTTTTTGCTTGATTAAGAATTTCTTCTCTATGTACTACAAACAAAACTTTTTTATAATTCATGGAGTCAAATATTGCTAAATAAGTTTTCCCAAGACCTGTAGCAACTATTACTAATCCTTTATCATAACCTTCCTCTCTTGTTAAAGATAATTCGTACAAAGCTGGAATTTGAAATCTTATTGGTTCTATAACGCTTACCTTATTATTTACATCTCTATATTCCAATTCAGGTTTTTTATATCTTTTTTCATATTCTCTTAACCATTCAATAGTTAAATTAAAACTAGATTCTTCATAAAGTTCATTAAAAGAGCTTATAATATCCTTTATTTCACTATCTGAAAAATCTTTATTTATGTGATGATTCCACTCTATACCATCAGTTAAAGCTGATCTAGATATATTTGATGAACCGATATATATATCTACTTTTTTAGTTGCATTATTTTTAAAAATATATGCTTTAGGGTGAAAACTTATGTTTTTATTGTTTTTAAATATTTTTGTATCTTCCAATTGTAAAAGTCTATATAAAGCATTTGGCTCTGTTATGTTAAGATAATCACTAGTTAATATTTTTATTTTCTTTCCTTGTTTTTTAGCTCTTTTTAGATCATTAATTATAAGCTTTAATCCACTATCTCTAACAAAGGAAACACTCATATATATTTCATCTGAAGAATTAATATGATTTTTTAAATTATTATACATATTTGTATCTATATTTTTATTAGATATAAGACCCATTAATATCTCCTTTTCTATTTCACTTATTATCCTTAAGTTTACCATTTATATTTGTTTTTTCCAAGTCAAAAATATTCTTAAAATATAAAAGACGTCTATTTTTTCTATTAACTGACAATCTGTCAATTTAATTAATAAATAATTAGGCGTCTTCTATATTTTTCATATTAATATTCCACATTGGTTAGATTAAAAATCCAACTAAATTTGGACTTCCAGCTTCATATCTTTCATTTACATTCCACATTGGTTAGATTAAAAGAATTGTTGAATATTTCGTGAACGAGTAGGGATTTGATAATTTACATTCCACACTGGTTAGATTAAAAGCATTCAAAGAATGTTTCCACAAATTAATCTTTTTTATTTACATTCCACACTGGTTAGATTAAAAGAAAAAATTATAAAAGATAGAAAAATCAAATTAATATATTTACATTCCACACTGGTTAGATTAAAACACGATGTGTGATGATATAGAACATAGTGTACCAAAATTTACATTCCACACTGGTTAGATTAAAATGTAAACTAAAATCTATCATTTATAAAATATATGGTTCGATTTACATTCCACATTGGTTAGATTAAAATAAATTCTTCGTTGATTAGTGAAAAGTTCTTTAAAGAAATTTACATTCCACATTGGTTAGATTAAAATTGGAAGCTTAGTTTATTTGGGAAATTTAAAAGAATATTTACATTCCACATTGGTTAGATTAAAATTTGTTGACAAGTCCAGATAATTTTAATTCATTACACATTTACATTCCACATTGGTTAGATTAAAATAACTATGTGAGTGATATACTAGAAGAAAATATAAATGCATTTACATTCCACATTGGTTAGATTAAAATGTCGGAAACACTAACCGTAAAGGGTATGGCAAAAATCAATTTACATTCCACATTGGTTAGATTAAAATTTCCATTCAAACCATTCCAAATTATTTTTTAACTTGAAATATTTACATTCCACATTGGTTAGATTAAAATGCAAGATTTAAATTATTCGATACTCAAGTTAACGGATTTACATTCCACATTGGTTAGATTAAAATCACAGAATTGATGACGCTGGACCAAATAAAAAAAGCTATTTACATTCCACATTGGTTAGATTAAAATCACAAGGAGCTTTCTAGTGTATCAATCTAAAACTCTATTTACATTCCACATTGGTTAGATTAAAATTGAAGTAGTGACATTTGATGCAGAAAGTAGTGACACATTTACATTCCACATTGGTTAGATTAAAATGAAAAGAAGATGCAGAAAAATATTTCCATAGAACGAATTTACATTCCACATTGGTTAGATTAAAATTCTGTCTTCCAAGACATTCTTTAAAACTTGTTCGATATTTACATTCCACATTGGTTAGATTAAAATCCCTCTTCATTTTTTACTATTTGTACTCTGAATTTAAAATTTACATTCCACATTGGTTAGATTAAAATCTAATCTCGATATCTCTTACATTTAATATTATCTCTATTTACATTCCACATTGGTTAGATTAAAATAAAAACAGTCACTAAATCATACATAAAAACAATGATATTTACATTCCACATTGGTTAGATTAAAATTTCTTCTCCCCAAAGTGTAGCCTTTTTTTGCATAACATATTTACATTCCACATTGGTTAGATTAAAATTCCAGCTTTCTCAACCTGCTGTTGCATTTCTAACATTTACATTCCACATTGGTTAGATTAAAATCTAAAATAAAGCCTAGACCTGAACATGTGGCTTTGGAATTTACATTCCACATTGGTTAGATTAAAATAGCGATATAATGGCTTTTGAAGATTTTTTAAAAGATATTTACATTCCACATTGGTTAGATTAAAATTATTTTTTTATTTAAAGATTCAATTTCAATTCTTATTTACATTCCACATTGGTTAGATTAAAATTACAATATATTTAGTTAGACATTCAGTTACCTCTCGTACATCATTCCACATTGGTTAGATTAAAATTCTCTTTCTACTTTTTTAATATGCTCATACATTTCACATCATTCCACATTGGTTAGATTAAAATTGCATCAGGATCTGTTTGTGATGCTTGAATATCAAATTGCACATCATTCCACATTGGTTAGATTAAAATTCAGGAGCAGCTAAAATAAAGCCTAGACCTGAACATGCACATCATTCCACATTGGTTAGATTAAAATTAAAGAGAGAGTATATATAATATTCCCTCTACTGTACCACATCATTCCACATTGGTTAGATTAAAATGTAGGAACATCAAAAGGGATAATAATTCCAAAAGAACACATCATTCCACATTGGTTAGATTAAAATCCTAAACACAGAAGAACGCGAAGGGGTAAAATACAAGTTCATCATTCCACATTGGTTAGATTAAAATATAAGTATCGCCAGCATTTAGAAAAACTGTTCCTGTTTCATCATTCCACATTGGTTAGATTAAAATTTGAATTTTAAAATTATATGAGGTATAATGTTTTGAAGCATCATTCCACATTGGTTAGATTAAAATTTCCTATATTTACTCAATCAGTAAAATACAAAAGAGTAGCATCATTCCACATTGGTTAGATTAAAATTTGCAGTTGAACCAAAAACTAAAGCTGACCAAGAAAAAAAGCATCATTCCACATTGGTTAGATTAAAATTTTTGGAAACAATAGACGAGGAATATATGTATTCCGTAAGCATCATTCCACATTGGTTAGATTAAAATACTAGAATAGCTGGAATATTAACAATAATAGCTTCTTAAGCATCATTCCACATTGGTTAGATTAAAATAAAAAGGATATAGATTATTCTTTGTATCTAGTTACAGATAGCATCATTCCACATTGGTTAGATTAAAATATTGCGATTTAGTTATTGAAGCTGCTATTGAAAATAAGCATCATTCCACATTGGTTAGATTAAAATAGGTACCCTTATAACCTTATTAAAATTATAGCATAAGAACCCTGTTTCTGTCGACCCCCTAAATTTTTATGATTTTTGCTATAAGTTCTCCTTATTTATTCTTGCTATTTTTCTATAAATTATTTATTTTGTTAACTTTATAAGGAACTGTCGATCTACAGGTGTTTTTACATCATCAGAGGTCGACAGTTTTTAAAATTAAAAGAAATTAGAAGTTTTATCGTCCTTCATCCCCCAAAAATGTTTTTTTAAAAATCTTTCATTTCTACTTTCAAAAACTAAAAGTGAATCCATATCTTCTCTTATATATTCTTTCAATTCAAGTTTTAATTTTTCAAATAGAGGCCTTGTTAGTTCTCCCTCAAAAGTTGAATTTTGAATATGAGTAAGATATTTTTTACATATTTTAAAAACATTTCTCAAAACTTTTGCTCCGTTTTTATCTAATCTTATATCATAAACTAATATTATATACATAATTACCACCACATCTCAAAAGGAATATATTCTTGATCTTCCATCAAATGTTTAATTAATTTATAGCATTCTAATTTTATTAAATGTCTATAGCTCACATTTCTATTTAATGTTTTATGTTTTATTGTCATCTTCAATCTCTCATCATATGCTTGAAGAACTTTTTTCCTTCCCTTATCCTTCATATAATAATAATTAGAATCTTTTTCAAAATCCTTTTCAGTTATAATGTTTTTATTTAAAAGAGAAAATATCAATCTATCTCCAAGAATAGGTTTAAAAATTTCAGATAAATCTAAACATAAAGAAAATCTTCTTTCCCCTGGAACATGTAAATAACTTATAGTTGGATTCAGCTGAGTTTTATATATTTCAGCTAAACATGTTGTATATATTAAAGAATTAATAAATGATATCATAGTATTGATTAAATTATCAGGTGGTCTTTTTACTCTTTTTTCAAAATTTATTTCTTGGTTAACAATCTTATTCCATCCACTATAGTATACTTTTCTAATATTACCTTCTATTCCCATCAGTTCCATTACATCTTTACATTTATCAATTTCAATTCTAAGTCTTTTTATTCTAAGAATTTCCTCTTCTAAATCTTTACCTCTAGAATTATAATATCCCAAATTTCTTTTAATATTAAAACTTGCTCCTCCTATTATTTTTTTGGCTATAAGTAATCTTTTGGATAAATCTTCATAATGATTCACTTGTTTTACTAAAAGCCTTCCTGAGACTGCTCTTTCCTTAGGATAAAAACTTCCTGTATAAAAACCATAATAATTAAAAAAGTGTAATTTTATTCCTAATTGTCCCACATAGTTTAAACATTTGGTATTTAAATCAACTTCTCCAAAAATATAAATCTCATTTGTTACTTCTATTTTCATATCCTTGTATTGTCCTTCTGGTGTAGTTAATCTTAAAACATTATCTTTTCTTTTCAATCTTCCATTTGAGAATAAATAATAAGTTTCACTCATAAACTCCTCCTACTAGATATAGCAATACTCGTAATAAGCACATTTTTTACAAATTTTTGAATTTATTTTTTCAGGAACTTTCTCCATATTAACTATTTTTTCTATTTCTTTTAATATATCTTCTACTTTTTCTTCATCTTTTTTTAATAGAAATATTTCTTCTCTCTCTTTTATCTTAGGATAATCCAATATTCCTTTTTCAATTTCTATTCCTCTTTTTTTCAAAAAATATAAATAATATTTAACTTGCCAAATTGATGCCTCTTCGATACTTTTACTTTTCTTAATTTCATGTAATATCTTCCAGTCTCTTATAAAATCAACATTAACTGTATTATCTATCATAATATGCTTTTTCTCTCTGCCAAAAGAAGACTCATCTAATAATCTACCTAACATAACATTTTCATTTTCATCTTCAAGGGAAATTCCTTTACTAAAATGCCATAATTTTCTAGGACATACAAAATAATAATAAAACATTATTCCAGTTATCCTCATAAATAACCTCCTTCCAACACTTTAGAAAATAACTTGATCTCTACTTTTTTCTTTCTTTTTTCTAATAAAGCCTATCTTTCCATCATAATTGCAATCAATTACTTGAATTTTTTCAAAATTTGTATTTACCACTATTCCTGTACTATTTAAATCATATATTCCTACAGAAATAGTATATTTATCTATTTCATTTTTTATTCTTTGTTGTCTTACTCTAAATAAGTTTCTTTCTTTATTGTTTTCATCTTTACTAATTTTAGAATTATATTTATATCTTTCTTTTAATAACTTCTCATTTTCTAATATTTCATCTTCATTCTCTTTATAAACCTCTTTTGGGATAATTTTAAATGAAATAATGTTCCTAAAATATTTTTTAACATCAGGTAACTCCATTTCATTTACATATAAAGAATCTATATATTTTTTTACTTGTAAATACCTTTCTATAAATTTAGAATTTTTTAAATTTTCAGATGTGAAATTTTCTTCAATTATACTAGCTTTTTTTTCTTCACTTAATATTCCTGAAAAATTTAAAAGAATATTTTTAGACATACTAAATATATCAGGATCTATAAAGCCTCTTTCTCCATTAATAAATAAATTATTATTTATAGATAAATATACAAATACATTTGGAGAAACTAACATTTCTTTTTTTATTCCCTTTCTATTAACTCTTCCTAATCTTTGAAAAAATCCACTAATATCATTTAATTCTGTAAATAGGTAATCAAAGTCAATATCTAAACTAGCTTCCACCAAAGAAGTAGATACCCATATTCCATTATTTGTATTTTCTGTTTTCCCAAATTCTAAAATTTCTTTTTCTTTATTTAATCTATCCTCCTTTGTAAATTTTGAATGCAATAATTTTACATTTAAATTATCTTCAACTAATTCCTTATAAATATTTTGAGCTTCTTTTATTGTATTACATACAACTAATATTTTTCCATGATTATTATTATAAAAATTTTTAATATCTTCAGAATTTATTCTCCTGTCAATAGCTTTTATATGATGCCTATCTTCACCCTTAATAAAGCTTTTATATTGGATTTTCCCAATGTTTTCCTCTATTAAATCTTTAATAAATGGAAATAAAGTTGCTGTAATAATTGCAAATTTACCATTAGCTTTATTAATCATTTCAAGAGCACTTACAATATACGCTATCAAATCTGGAGAGTAAGCTTGAATTTCATCTATTACAATTTTAGAATAACTTAAAGTTGCAAGTTTCAATTCAAATCCTTTATATTTATAAACAAAATCAAATATTTGATCAAGAGTTGAAATAGTTAAAGGCATTGATAAATTTTTACCCTTATTATAATATTCCCTAACTTTATCTTCTTCCACAACAGATTCATCCATATATACTGACATTGTATCTGAATGTAATAAGGATAATCTTTCATCTATTTTTTCTTTTATAATATTTTCTTTGATCCTATCATACATGGCATTTATAGCTGTTCTCAAAGGTAATATAAAAAAACCCTTATTATCCCCTATCCAAAGCAATCCTGCTTCTGTTTTCCCAATTCCTGTGTTAGCAATCATTATTATATTCTCATTTCTATTTTCTATAGCATACTCTTGCAATTCTCTCCATTTATATCCTAAATTCTTTAAACTTTTATTTAAAAAATCGTTTGGATATTCTATTACGTATCCCCCAGATGCAGAGTAGTCGCATTTCTGTAAAAATCCTTTTACAAGCTGAGCTTCTAAATTATTCCTTTCTTCTTTAATATTTTCAATTTCTCTATCTCCAATCTCGTTGCAAAAATCAAAGAAACCATCTAAATTATTTTCTAAAATATTGTCATCAAGAGCACTAAATTTTTTATAAGGATCATACTTTTGATGATGGTTCATAACCGCATATGCAATCTTATAAAAATCTTCATTCTCTATTTTATCTCTATTTATAAAAAATAGAGATAGCAGATTATGTGCTATCTCCACTTCTAAATCAAAATGTTTAGTTTTACTCTTTACTCTTTCTTGAAAATATTTATTTACCTTACCATAGTCATGATATTCTATAGCTTGTTCTACTAATTCACTTATTTTTTTAGGAATAGAATAATAAGATTCTAAAATCTTAAAATTATTATGTAAATCATCAGTATGTTCTCTTATTGTTTTTTCTGGTTTTGCTAAGTATTTATTTAAATCCATATTTTCTCCTATAAAAAGTTAACTAAATAATCTTCCCCGTCAATTTTGTCATAATATACATTTTTAGATTTTTTATCTATTGTATAATTAGATGTATATATTACTTTTACTTTATTAAAAATTCTTTGATTGTTTTTTATCTTATAATCTTTGTTTAAGTAATATTTAGTTCCATTTATATCTGTTCCATCTTCAGATGATTTTAATATTAAATTTCCACTTGTAATCTCATCATATAGTAAATATGATGAATTTTTTATCTTCCCTATAAAATTCCCTTTAAATTTACTGAAAATTTTCTCTGGTAGCTCTTCATTTAACTCTATTAACTCACATTCTTTAACTTCTACAAAATCTTCGCTTCTACCAATTGATCTTAAATTATATATATTTTCATAAATATCTTTCAATGTTTTTTCATCTGTTTTTATATGAATAATTAATTTTACTCCATATAAAACTTCATAATATTTAATAGATGTAGTAAGAGATTGATATTTTGAAATTTCCTTTGTATATTTTTCATGAATATATTTATCTAATTTTTTCTTGATTAACTTTTCTAATTTTTTTATTTCCTCTTCTCTGTGACTTATTAGTTTAAATTCTTGTGATTCTTTATCAAAAATTTTCTTTTTTTCCTTTAAAGAATTTTTTCTGATTTTTGCTAGCTTTGAAAATCTATCAATTTTTAATTTTTTATATTTTCCTATTTCATCATTTAAGTTTTTTAGGTTAATATATTCTTCAAAAAGTCCTTCATTTAATACTTGAATTGTTTTTCTTTTTCTAAAACTATTTCCTGTACTTTTCAGAGCTTTTGCTACTTTTTCGAAAGCTTTTGATTGCAAATCTCCATTTCTAGATTTAACTAATATTCCCCTATCATCCATTACAGAATTTAAAAAACAATGATCTGTATATGCTTCTTTCCCCATAGATTCATATTCTCCCTGTATAGACAAATCCATTTCATGATATTTTCTATATCCACAAGCATTGTGAATTGCTCCAATTAGAGTGGAAATTGGTGGTAATGGATATGTCATTTTATTAGTAATTGTTTCCTCTTTTCTATAATGAGCTTTATTTTGAGTTAGTACTAATCTTATAGCTTTCATAATTATACCTCGAAATATTTTTTCACATCTGCTTTTAAATTATCAAAAAATTCTGTCATGCTTTCAGGATTTAATTCTTTTATAATCTCCATTTCATTTTCAAAATTTTCTCCTTCTAAAAGAGCAACCTTATATCCTTTAGCAATTTTATCTTTTAAATCCTTAGTTATTTTTAATTTCCCTCCAGAAACATTTACTACATTTTCAAATCTATGAGTCATTCTATCACTAAGACCACCAACTGCAAACAAAGGTTCTGCATTGTCTAAATTTCCCTTCACTATTAGATTTAAATTTTCAACAGCTTCTAAAATGGAAATAACTCTATCTACTTTTTCTTCTTTACTAGCTTCTTTACTATCAAAATTTTCATCTTTTCCTATTTTATTTAAATCTATTGTCAAAGAATAAATTTTGAAACTTTTATCGTATTCATAATTGTAAGGCATTAATCCAACATCTTTAGCATCATTTTGGACATTTTTTCCATGTGCTTTAGCATAAGTAGTTGCTAAATATAAGTTATTATGAAATCTATTTTCTAAAACAAAAGGTTCACAAGATATTGCATCTGTTAAATAAAAAGAACTGTTTCTAATATATGTAAGTCCTTCTTTTCCAACTTTAGTATTCATATATCCACCTTCTAAAGCTCTACAATTAGTTGCATTTAATTCTTCACTTACAACTTTTTGAGTAGCTCCGTCAACTGTTACTTGTAAATCATCATACATTCCACTTTGCACCATAATTGCATTTTTTAAACTTTCTCTACTTTTTATTGTATAAGTGTTTCCTTTTTTAAATACTTTTTGTACAGAAGCAACATTTCCCAAAGATTCCCCATAATTAGATGTCATATTTGCTACAATTGTTAATGTCAAAGATTTTTTCATTATTCATTTCCTCCCTTATTTTTATCAATTTTCTTTTCTCCTAAAGCATTTATAAATGTATAAGCTATGTCTTTATTTTCCTCAAAATCTTCAAATAAAACATTTATAAATGGAAGTGGTTGTTGAGTAGTTGCTGAAATATGTAGTAATAATTCCTTCACTCTATCATAATCTTTAAGTGTAATTGCTGATATAAATCTTTGTTCATATGCTCTTAATTTATTTTTCTTTCCTTCTCTTACAAATTTTTGCTTTATTCCAATAGCTGAAGCTATTGCTTTTTTTTGTTCAACTTTTTTAGCTTCTAAATTCATTTTCCCTCCCATATTAATATTTATTAAATGACTTATAATATAATTTTTATTTTCTTCTCTTAATAAAACATCTATCAAATCATCTAGACTAAGATTATTCAAAATACAGTTAACAACTATATTTTGAACATTTAAATAACCATCTTTATTTACAGCCTCATTTAATACATTTCCTCTATATTTTTCAAGTTTTAATGATTTTGAAATAGCCTCTAAAGTAATTGTGTTTATTTTTTCAAATCTTTTAATAGATTCTTTTCTTAAATAAATAGTGTCAAAGTATTCATTTTCTCTATCTTTTCTTATAATTTCAACGTCATAATTTATATATTTTGAAGATTCTTTTACTTTAAAAAACAAATCACTTTTTATATTATTTTCCTTTTCAAAAATATCATTTTTATTAGATTCTAATAATTGTTTTATAGAGAAGTTATTATTTATAAAAAAAGCTTCTCTAGTTAAAGAAAATGCAAAGGGAATAAAATCAAATAATTTAGAATCTTCATATACAAAAGTTCTTTGATCTCCCATATATGAAACTGATTTTCCTTTTTTCCCCATATCTAAACTATATCCTTTAATTCTACAAGATTTACCAGTATCCTTTAAAAGATTATTATCATTGCAAAAATTATAATATAAAGCTCTTCCACCTTTAAAGGTTTGTTTTATTAAGTTTAATCTGTTTTTATCTATTACCTCTTGAATTTCCTTTGAATTATTCCCATTATATTTTATTCCTTTAAAAGTTTTTAGCATAACAGTATTACTTACGGCATTTTTTGATAATTTTTCATTTACTTCTTTTATGACTTCTTCTGAAGGATTTTCAATGCTTATTAAATCTTCTACTTTTTTATGATGCATATTTTCTTTAAAGTGTTTTTCAGCAAAGAGTAAATATTTTTCATCTTCTATTAATTTTGAATCAAATTCTATAAAATCATTGTCTACTTTTACTTCTGATTCTAAATTATAGTTTTTAAAATATTTCATTAATCCTACTATAGTAGCACTCCATCTCCAGTTAGAAGGTTTGACTCTTAAAAAGTCATTTTTTAAATTTTCAATCATTATATTCACCTCCTTTAACTTAAAATATCTACCATTCCAAAGCCTGAGCTAGTCTTGCTCCCAATTCCTGTTTTATACAAATAATTTAATATCTCCTTATTCCCTTCCATCTTAAAAACTCCTAAGGACACTGGAAATCTTATCCCATAATTTTTTACAACAGTTCTTTTGATTTCATAAGGATAAATATTTATTTCTTTTAAATACTTTTCAGGAAACTTATCAGATAAATTATTTATTAAGTTTTTCTTCAAAACTTTTAACCCTTTTTCATCAAAGTCATGATACCAAGACTTTTTATCAGTTAATTTTTCCCTTATAGCAATTGAAGACATTGTTTTAAAAATAACTTCTTCCTTTGTTATCTTTTTTTCTTGTAATGATCTTATTTTTATAACTTCCATTTGATTGTCTGCTATTAAATATTTTTTATGAATTGATCCAAGCATGGCATTTGTAAAATATAGTGAATCTTCCAAAGAATAAATTGATATAAATAATTTAATATCATTGCTTTTTAAATATATCTTCTCATCTGTGAATTTTTCACCTTGAAAATATACTGAAAAAGAAAATTCCTTTTCTTGATTATTATCATAGAATTTATCTTTAATTTTACTATCATATTTTTCTAAAATATTTTTGATATAAGAAATAAATTTTCTTCTATAATCATTTGTTATTTCTTTTTTTTCCAATTTAAAACATACTTCATATCTCATTTGATTTCCCTCCTTAACTATTTATAAGTAATACTTTTATTATGTAATTATCTGCCAGTATAAGTATACCCCATTTTTTTTATTTTTTCAACCCTTTAACCCCTTTAAAATGTCATACTTCACCTTAGTTCTTCCCATGATCTCCCATATAAAACCATATTTCTTTTTAGCTATACTATTGGCTTCTTCCATTATCTTTCCTTGTTTTTCTTTGGAAAGTCCATTAAAATAATTATCTAAATGTTCTTTTTCCCTTAGATACTCATCTTTTTCACGTATTTGTTTTTCTCTAATTTCCCTGTCTCTTCTAATCTCCTCATTAATTTTCTTTGACCTTTCAATGGACATACTTTCCCTAGGGGAAGGATCTAGGGTATAATCATTTTTTAGAGCAGCTACTATGAATCAAGGGGATTTATTATTTTTAGCACTAAAGTCAAGTACTTTAGTTAATCTTTCAAGGGTTATGTTCTTGTCATTTATGATTTTCATAATATTTTTGCACGTTAAAATTTCTAGATGAGCATCTAGGAGTTTTTGTTTTATTGCTCTAAGAGAACCACCACTAGGTTTTTGTATATCTTTAGGTCTATCTAATTTACTTTTATGTGAATTAGTAGTGGTGGTTTTTATATCTGTTTTTATAATAGTGTTTATAACAGGTATTGGTTGGACAAAATCGTCCCTTCCATTGGACAAATCTGACCTATCCATTGGACAATTTGGGTCATTCCATTGGACAAAATGGTCTGTTCCATTGGACATATTGTCTTTTTAGAAAAAATCATCACTTACATTTAATTCATAGATTCTCTTCACTTGAGGATCAACAATTGCATACCATTTGGTCTTATCATAGGGAAGTTTATTAAAGTTATCTGATTTAATAACATTTAATTTTTCCAATTTTAATAGGGCCCTTTGAATTTTTTTACAATTCATATATGGGAACAATTCATTAAAGGATTTTGAACTATTGTATACCCAGTATTCTCCATTTATATAGTTTTTATTATTAGTCATATTTTTTTTAATCCAGAAGGCAATATTTTCCATAAGAATTGCCTCCTCTATTCCATATTTTTTTGCCAGTTCCACATTAAAGCTATGATTCATATTGTCCTCCCTTTTTATACATATTTTTTTTCTCTTCTAACTTATATTTTAAATATTTTTCCAAAAAAGTCAAAAACCTATATGACGCATATGACGTATATGACGTATATGACGTATTTTTTTTACATAATTTATTTATGCACCTTGCTAATATTTTATTATGTTTTAAAAATTTTTTCCAGAACGTAGTTTCCCTATGTTCCCTATGTTTCCTATGTTCCCTATTTTTTTTGATTTTTTTGATTTTTTTTTGATTTTTTGCGAAATTTTCAAAAAAATATAAAAAGCTGTGAGTTTATAAGAAGTATCTTCTTAAAAATTCACAGCTTTATTTAAAATTATTTATAGTATTTTATTAATTTATTTTCTTTTTGATAGTTGTTCAGTAACTCTGTCAAGTAATATAGCTAGTACAACTATTCCCAAACCAGCTTCTATACCCATACCTATATCAACTGTTTGCATTGCCTTTAAAACTCCTCTTCCAAGTCCTCCAGAACCAATCATAGCAGCAATTACAGACATTGATAAAGCCATCATTATACATTGATTTATCCCTGCCATAATAGTCTTAGTTGCTAGAGGTAGTTGAACACCTATAAGTATTTGCCATTTAGTTGCTCCAAATGCTTGAGCTGCTTCTATTTTATCTGCTGGCACTTGTCTAATACCTAAACTTGTTAGTCTCACAGCTGGTGGCATTGAGAAAATTAATATTGCCACAAGGGCTGCTACTTTTCCTAGTCCAAAAAACATTACTGCTGGAATCAAATATACAAAACTTGGTAAAGTTTGCATTAAATCCATTACAGGTCTTAATATTTTTTCTATTTTATCATTTAAAGCTGAAGCTATTCCTAGTGGCATACCTATTGCAAGGGAAACAAAAGTTCCTGTAAGAACAAGGGCTAAAGTACTCATTGTTTCATCCCATAGATCCAAAGAAAAAATAAATAATAAAGAAACTATTACAAAGATACTTAATTTTTTATTTCTTACTATTAACCATATTATTAGGGCAAAGGAAAAAATTAAAACAAATGGATTTACAAACAATAAAACGCTTTCCATTAAATTAATAAAATGTTCTAACCCCTTAGATATACCCCTTGTAATAGGAGCAATATGCTCTATATTTTTATCAAAAAATTTATTAACCACTTCTGCTAATGGTATTGATAGTCTATTCATCTATATCCCTCCTTTCAGCAAGAAATTGAATAATATCACTTCTAATTATTACACCTATTAATTTATCTGATTCTGAAGTTACTGCAATAGGTTCATTAGAATTAGCTAAATATACAAATAATTCATCAATACTTACATTTTCATCTATTTTAGTAAAATTAGAATCCAATAGATTCATAATATTTTCTTCATTAACATTGTCTTTTATTTTATTTTTTCTTAACAGTCCTAGTAATTTTTTATTTTCATCAACTACAAAGATACTATCAAATTTATGCTTTTTCATTTTCTTAGCAACTAATTCGACACTGTCTTTATCCCTAGCAACAACCACTGGATTTTTCATTATCCTAGAAGCTGTTAGAATCTTAGTTCTATCAACATCATTAATAAATTTTCTTACATATTCATTTGCAGGTGTAAGTAATATATCTTCTGGAGTTCCAATTTGAACTACTTCTCCATCTTTCATTAGAGCTATTCTGTCTCCAATTTTCAATGCCTCGTTTAAATCATGGGTTATGAAAATAATAGTTTTATTAACTTTACTTTGAATTTCTAACAACTCATCTTGCATATTTGATCTAATCAATGGGTCTAATGCACTAAAGGCCTCATCCATTAATAAAATATCAGGATCATTTGCCAGTGCTCTAGCTAACCCAACTCTTTGTTGCATTCCACCACTTAATTGACTAGTATATCTATTTCCCCAGCCTTTTAATCCAACGCTTTCAATTGCTTCTTCTGCTCTTAATAGACGTTCTTTTTTTTCAACACCTTGGATTTTTAAACCATAGGCAACATTTTCAATAATATTTATATGGGGAAACAGTCCAAAATTTTGGAAAACCATTCCCATTTTTTCTCTTCTTACTTTAATTAAATCTTTATAACTTAAAGTTGTAATATCTTTACCTTCAATAAAAATTTCTCCCTTTGTTGGTTCTATAAGTCTATTAATACATCTTATAAGAGTGGATTTTCCACTTCCTGATAGACCCATTACAACAAATATTTCCCCGTCATTTACTGATAAAGATACATTATTTAATGCAACTACTTGTTTGGTTTTATTTAATATTGTATCCTTTGATTCACCCTTTTTTAATAACTCAAAGGCTTTTTTGCTTTTCTTACCAAAAACCTTATATAAATTCTTTACCTCAACTTTTTTCTCCACTAATTTCACCTTCCATTCTACCTCCATAATTTTTAAAAAACAAAAAAAAGCACACTGACTTTATGTAATTGTTTCCAACACATAGAGTTAGAGTGCTTTTACTTTTAAATTATTAGTTTAATCCATTGCCATTAAAAAATGACCCTAGATAAGCCCCAGTTCTATTCAATTTAGTTTTTCCACGTTAATTTCAGAATTATAATTACCTGTAATTTATTAATATAATAAATTATTTCCTACTACCAGCGTTTACTTCACTATTAATTTTGTCTCTAAAAAAGACACAAATGTATTTAATCTATATATAGTTCATCATATAATCTTTTAAATGTCAAATTTGGTGGTATTCTCACAAATATTCATCTTAATTTTCTAAAAATAATTAACCCTATTATAAAAATTATAATTATAATTATTTGAAAAATATTTTTCCTAGATTTATAATAAATTGGTATATTTTCAATATTATTTTTTTCTTTTATTGACAAACCTAATTTACTTGCATAAAACTTTAAGTTCAATACTGAAATTGTTTTTATTCCTTTATTTTCATACCTTTTCATTAATTTTTCAAATAATAAATTTCCACCTATATTTATAAATAATTTAGGTTCACCAAAGGAATTATAGTAATTACATCTTTCATTTAAATTTCCTTGTAAATTTTTATTGTAAAACATTTTTATTTTATAATCTTTAATTCTTTCTTCTATTTTTAATTTAACCTCTGGTAAAAAATTTCCTCCAATATCCCAATCTCCACCCCAGGAATAAGCTGAAACTTCATTTTTTATTAATCCCTTATTATAGAGATATTTATTCATTTCTAAAAATGTAAACTCTTCATTATTAGCCCCGTACATTGATGAGCCTATGGAATTAATAAGTATTCCCTTGAGATTCAATGTGTCTAAAGCTGATATTAATGATAAATTTATTCCTGGAAATGAACTAGACATATTAACAAATACTAGATCTCCTTCTTTTAAATTGTTATCTTTAAACAATTTTATGAAATAAGCTGCAAAATTAGAATTGGTAGATAATCTTTTACTATCCAAATCTCCCATTGTAGTTGTCATTCCAGTATATTCTTCCCCTATAAGCCCAGTATTATTTATATCTAATTTTTTATCAAAGACTATACCTAACTCTTCCTTTCTATTTTTTATTTCTTTAAAGAGTATTTTCACATTATTTTTAGCCTGTACCATATCCCCATAATATTTAACTTTTTTATTTGGCATATTATTTCCAATTATATATACTAATAATATTAAAATACACTGTATGTATAATATTTTACTCTTCATAGTATAACCTCAGAAAGCATGTATATACTTTTAATTGTAATACTAAGTATTATTAAAGCAGGTATGGTTTTTTTCATTCCATTTCTTTCTATATCTTGGGCTAAAATAGCAGGTATTAATATACCTATAACTTCTCCACCTATTAAAATTTCCAAATCCAAACTTTGGAAAAATATTTTTATTAAAAAAGTTACAATTATATAAATAGCAAACTTTCTTCTTCCAAATAAAATAATATAATTTTCTAAAAATCTAACTATAAATAGCCCTATTATTACAACTACTAAGGTTATAGCTATTCTTTTAGGATCATTTAAAAAAAGAGCGAAATATCCAGGTACAATAAGTCCCCCTGGGGACATTTCTGTTATTTCATAAAATAATATACTTAAAATTATTCCTAAAATCACTATAGTCTCATTCATTTTTCCCCTCTTCTTTCTATCTTTTCTAATATTTCCTTTCCTTTTCCACAAATATTTCCAACTGCTATTATTAATGAATCTGAACTTAGCTCATCAAATTCATTTAAATCTTCTATTATTCTTATTTTGTCCTTTAAATGTTTTAGGTTTTTATAGAAAATATTTTTACTCTCCCCAGAAATAAATATTTTTTCATAATCCCCTTGATTTTCCTTTACAAACTTTGCAAATTGCTTTAATCTTGTTAACCTATCTTTTCTATTATTTACCATTAGGTATCTTTCTCTTTTCCATACAGGTTTCTCTTTATATAGTTTTATAATATTTTCTGTTGAGTTTGGGTCATTTGCTGCCATAGCATTGAGAAAATATATGTTCTTTTCTAATTTATTTTTAAACTGAATTCCCTTTAGAATTCCAACATCCCTTTTATAGTTTTTCATTCGTTCAAGGGCTTCTTTTTTATCCACACCACAATAGGTACATACTTCCAAAGCAAGGGCTACATTTTCTGGAAAATCAATTTCCTCATACTCTTTATTTTCACAAGAACTCAAATAAGCTTTGGTGTTCTTTTTTTTTGCAACTTCTTTAAAAAATTCAAAATAATTTTTATCCCCTGTAAATAAAGCTCCATTGGTACAAATTGTAGAACTTAGGGACTCTGCAATTTTTTCAAGAGTATCACCCATTTCATCTAAATGATCTTCCCTTACATTTGTTATTACTGAAATATTTGCCCTTAGTATCTTATCTTCACATATTCTTTGAAATTCTGGCTTCACTGCCATACATTCTAAAACTAAAATTTCTGCTCTAGACTTTGCCCCTTTGTTTATAATCTTTATTTGTTCCCTTATATTTGCTTTTCCTCTTCTATTTATGGGCTTTTCTATTCCTTCCACATTTATATATCTAGGATTAGTACCTGTTACCTTTGTAAAAACTTTAGTTTTTCCATCTCTAAGTCCTGCATCAATAAGGCGAGATACTGTTGACTTTCCTCTTATTCCATTTACATGTATAATAATTTTTATTTTAGATCTACTTTTTTCTAATCTTTTCTTTTCAACTATTATTTTAACAAAATAAATTATTATAAACAGTAAGCCAACAATATTCATAGTCTCCCCTTTTTATTTTTTATTCTGGATCATGTAAATAGTTACCTAAACCATTTTCCATTAATTCATCCTTTGTTGGAATTCCTTCCACTTCTATAGCCTTATTAGGTTCTATATCTCCCATAGCATTTATAAGTTCTATAACTCCTGTTGTATGTCTTCCCACTCTTTCTTCAATAGGATGACCTTTTTCATCATAGGGAACATATAGTCTTCCTAGTTTTTGTGCCTTTACATATGTTGGATCTATTCCTGTTAAAACAAGTTTTTCATCTGTTTTACCTCTAAGTCTTCCTTGAGATGCATTGGCTGTTTCCATTAACACAGCATAGGCATCTGTATAATCTCCTATTTCCCTATGAGTTAATCCTCTTAAGTTTACAGGGGAAGGTTCTAATCCAATTTTAATATTATCAAATTCTAAATTCATTACTGCTGTAGATGCAAGTTCCATAGCTCTTTCGTGTGCTACCATAGCATTTATTACTGGGTATTCTGGTGATGCTTCATGTAAATCTATTTCTAAATTTATATTATTTTTTTTCACCAATTGCACTATTCCATAGGCTGCTTTTTCTGTAAAAGTTCCATCTTTTCTTCCTGGATAAGCTCTATTTATATTTCTAGTTTCACTTCCTGATAGATGTTGACCAGAACTTGCATGAATATATACATCTGGATCAGGCCATTGATCTAAAGGATTAGTTGCACGGGAACCATATCTAAACCATCTTTCTCCATTTTTAGTTTTTATATGAAATCTTTGAGGTGATGCTTCTTGTGGATCATTGTGAGAAAATGCACTGTTGTTAGTTCTAGGAACAACATATATAGTTCCTTTGTTTACCTTGGCATTTTCTATTATTGTTATTGCTGCTAAGTAGGCAGATGGCTCATTAGGATGTGTTCCTCCTAATACCAATGTACTTCCACCTTTTTCTTTTCCCTTTAATATATAAACTTCTGTATCTGCATGTGTTCCCTTTATTCCAGGGAAGTATTCACTTAACATTTTTACATCTGTTACCCCTTCTCCCTTATATATAGGAGCTGGCTCTCTCATTTTCACAAACTCTTTACCTGCTAAAAATGCTACCATTAAAGAGCAGACTAATATACCTATTGCAGTTTTTTTATTTCCTATCATCTTACGCTCCTTATTATTTTATCATCAACAATCTTAAAATCAAAGGGATTATTATTAACGCTGCATTCATTTGACTAAAAATATTGTCATCTTCAAACATATTTAAAATTGTTAAAATTAATATAAACAATGCTATTACTAAATATATGAAAAACATTCCATCCCTCCTTTTAATATATAATTCCTGCTAATTTCCCTGAAAAAATAATCATAACAATTGCATACACTATCATTACCAATGCTGGTATTATTGATTTCTTTAATATTTCACTGTAATCTTTTAATCCTACAACTTGAGCTGCAAATATTCCTGCAAGTGCTGTTGGAGGCATTAAATCCCCAAGTCCAGCAATAAGTGAAATTGCTGAAGCTGTTATTATTTGATTATGTGATAATAACGCCATTAAAAATGGAACTCCCAATACAGATGATGCACCATATGAAGATACTGCTCCAAATAATGGAATTGTAATTGCCATTGCTAGATACATTAATGCTGGAGGTAAACTTAAACTACTAACTACAACATAACCTCTTACCCCTGTTAATGTCATAATTTGAATAAACATTCCCACACCAACTAAAATACCTAATACTGGAAGAGCTTCCTTAACTGCTACTTTGGATACTTTTATAAAGTTAATTTTCTTTCCACAGAAAAGAGCTGATAGTGCACTTATTATAAAAATCAAAGGCATTCCTAAATTGAATACTGTTGGAATTATTTTCCCAAGTACCATTAAAACAACACTTAAAATAATTGGAATATATACTTTTATTCCTAATTTTTCTATGTCTTCTGTTTTTAATTGACCTTTAATTTTTTCATAATCTAAATTTTTAGTAAATTTTAATCCTAAAAATAAAACTGTAAATATAGCTATTGGAATTGTTAACATAAGCAATGGAATTGTAAATCCAACAAAGGGCATATCAATTCCTCCACCTATTATCATAGCTGGTACATTTACTGGGGGAGCTATCATTCCTAATATACCTCCAATTGCTATAATTGTAGCTGTTTCCACTATTGGAATTCCTATTAACATTAATATTGGAGCAACTATACTACCTGCAGTTAAAACTGCTGCTGTTGACGATCCAGTTATCATTCCTGGAAACATACTAATGAACATTAAAAATACAAGTAGTAAAATTTTATTTGAATGAAACTTCTTCAATATTAGAGCACTTAAAGCATCTAAAGTCCCTAATTCTTGTATTACTTTCATGAAAATCATAGCTGTTGCTATAACTAATATTGTATTTAAATAACCAAACCCACCTTCAATTAAATGTCTTATGGGAATTCCTTCCCCACCAATTAAAGCTCCTACTATTGCTGACAATACCATGGCAATACTTACTGGAAGTTTTAATTTAAAACAAGAAATTGTAAAGGTAAGTATCATTCCTAAGAATATAATTAATTCTATTTGCACGGTTCCTCCTTATATATAAAAAGGCCCTCAATAGAAAGCTGCTATATTAGGCCTTTCTTTATTTATAATTTATAATGTATTAATTAAAAGCTTCTTCTAAAGGTTTTACTGCTGCTGTTATTTTAGGAATTAATATTAATTCTATATTATTTTCTGCAGCAATTGTGTCAAACAATCCATCTTTATTTCCACTGGAAACTACTATTAATTTATCACATTTGTTAGCTGCAACATTTACAAATTTATCAGATAAATTTCCTCTTCTTGCCTCTCCACCTATGTGTAATCCTATTATTTTCATTCCCTTTTCCTTTGCTGCATCTATTAATTTTTCAGCTCTTGCCACTTCATCTTCAACTTTTATTCCTGCTGCTCCTAGTCCCTTTGAACTTCCACCAATTGCTAAGATCAATGTTTTAGAATCCTTTAATCCATCCTCTGTAACTACTTTATCAAATGTAGATTCTATTTTTGCTCTTTTTAATAAAATCTTTACCATTTGAACATCTGCACTTTGACCAACTGAAGTTAGTAAAATTGGTTTTTCAAATGTTGCTGCAAAACTTGCTACTCCTAGTAATATAAATGTTAGTAATCCTATTATTTTCTTCATATCTTCTCCTATTTTATCTTTGTATTTAGAATCCAGCTGCTACTCCATCTCTTCTTGGATCTGCTCCACCTTCTAATATTCCTCTACTATAATCCATCATAACTGCATGAACTCCTCCAAAATATGGAGCATAATAGTCTTTTAAATCTATTTCATGTCCCATTTCCTTAAGTTCATTGTAAGCAGCTGCACTTATTCTTCCCTCTGCCTTTAATGATCCAAATTGATATTGAGTAATTCTTGGAGCATTAATAGCTTCTTGTATATTCATACCATGGTCAATAACATTACTTATTGTTAATGCCACTGCTGTTATTATTCTTGTTGCACCTGGAGATCCAATTGCCATAAATGGTCTTCCCTTTGGATCTAAAACTACTGTTGGAGACATTGAACTAAGTGGTCTTTTTCCTGCTTCTATTGAGTTCTTATGTCCTGGTTCTGCTACAAAATCATCCATATGGTTATTTAATAATATTCCTGTTCCTGGAACTACTACTCCAGATCCAAAGAAATAGTTAATTGATTTAGTTATTGATACCATATTTCCTTCTTTATCCATAACAGCTATATGAGTTGTACTTTCACTTTCATATTTCCAAGGTTCCCCTGGAACTTTATCAACACTTGGTTTTTCCAAGTCAAACTTTTCAACTAATCCCTTTGCATATTCCTTTGAAGTTAAACCTTTTAATGGAACTTTTACAAAGTCTGTATCTCCCATATATTCTGATCTATCTGAATACATTTGTCTCATAGCCTCTGACCATACATGCCAAGTTTTAGCTGTATTGTCTCCCATTGCTCTAAGATCAAAATTTTCCATCATATTTAAAAGTTCTATAACATGAGTACCACCTGAACTTGCTGGAGGAGTTGATATAATTTCATATCCTCTGTAAGTTCCTTCAATTGGTTTTCTTATTTTAACAAAATAATTTTTTAAATCCTCTGTTGTTAATATTCCACCTTGTTTTTGTACTTCATTTGCTATTTTCTCTGCTATTTCACCTCTATAGAAAGCTTTAGCTCCATTATCAGCTATTTTTTCTAAAGTTTTTCCATAATCTACATTTTTTATTTTGTCCCCTACTTCGTAAGGTAATCCATCATTTAAGTAAATTTCTGCTGTTGCTGGATATTTGGAAATTTTATCATAGTTGTCTGAAATTATTGAAGATAAGTTTACAGTTACAGGTATTCCATTGTAAGCAAAATCTATTGCTGGTTGCATTACTTGTCTTCTGCTCATTGTTCCATATTTCTTTAAAGCTGTTAAAAGTCCTGTAGTTTCCCCTGGAACTCCAACTGCTTTACCACCTACTGTTGATTCTTGATTAATTGCCTTTCCATTTTCATCTAGTGTATACATATCTGGAGTAGATTTTCCTGGAGCCTCTTCTCTAAAGTCTATTACAACTGGATCCCCATTGGCAGGTTTTATTAACATAAATCCTCCACCTCCAAGACCAGAAGCATTTGGTTCCAATACTCCTATGGCAAATGCAGTTGCTATTGCTGCGTCCACTGCGTTTCCACCTTCTTCTAATATTTTTACACCTACTTTTGATGCTTCTGGTTTTGCTGCTGCTACTACACCATTTTTAGATTCAACATCCCTTTCATATGTGTTCAACGGTGTACCATATGAAGTAATTGTAGTTAATACTGTGGCAACAAATCCAACTAATAATCTTTTTCTCAACTTTATCATTTTCCCCTCCTAAAAAATTTTATTGTATTATTCATCAATTGTATTTATACCACAAATATCTTTTATTTCATATATAAAAGACCTTTTTCCTTTATTTCTCATTATTCTCATGAATAACCATCTATTTTTAATCTATATACATATTTTAAGAACAATTTTTCCTGAAAAAGTATGCTTTATGTATATTAGAGTCATCTATTTAATATATACAAAAAAAAGCATCCTAAGGAATAAATCCATTAGGATGTTAGTTATTTTAATATTTTATATTCCTTTCTTGGTCTACCTATTTTCCCATAAATTAAATTTACAGTTAATACATTTTCTGAAACCATATACTTTAAATATCTATTTACAGTTTTTTTTGCAACTGCTATTTCCCTGGCAATGTCTGAAACATCAACATATTTATCAGTTGATTTTAAATAGTCTTCTATTAATTTATATGTGTTCTTATCTATTCCCTTTGGATAATCTTCTATTTTTATTACACTTTCTTCCATGGGCTTTCCCAAATGACTTTTTATTCTACAAAATAAGTCCAACATTTTTATAGGTTTCACTGCAAAATCATTTGCCCCAGCTTTAAAAAAACTTTCTGCAACATCCTCTTCTCCTAAAATAGTTAAAGCTATTATTAAAACATCCTTATCCACTTGCCTAATAAGTCTAGTTCCAACAACACCATTTATATAAGGTAAATTGTAATCAACTATAATAACATCAAATTTTTTAGCTCTTAATTTATCTAGTCCTGTTTCAATATCATAGGCTACTTCAACTTCCCAATTTTTCAAATTAAAATATTCTGATATTGCAAAACATATTTCCTTAGCATCGTCAATTATTAAAATTCTACTCATATTTCCCCCTCTAAAACTATATATGTAATTACCCCTTTTTTCTTCTTAAATATATAATATTTAGCACCAATTTCCTCTAAAACATTTTTCACAAAAGTAAGGCCTTTTCCTGATGAGTTTTTAGTTGAAAAGCCCTCTTCCATTAATTTATCAACTGTTCCATCTATTCCATCACCGTAATCTTCTATTTTTATAACAATCTTATTATTATATTCCTTTAAAATTAAATTAACTGTTTTTGAATTAGCTTCCCATGAATTAGTTATTATATTTATTAACACTCTAGATAATAAAATCCTATTTCCATAAATTTTATGTTTTTTATATATATAATTCTCAAAGTTAATATCTTTAGATTTCTCATTAACTGATAGTATGGATAAGGTTAAATCAACTACATCCTTTAAATTAATTATCTTTCTAACATTTCTATATAAAATTTCTTCTATTAATAGATTCAATTTCTCAAGGGAATTTTCAATTCTAGAAAAATATTCCTTATGTTTTTTATTATCATCTTGCATATCTAAAATTTCCACAAGGGTACCTATTGAAAAAATAGGTGTTTTTAAATCATGAACCACATGTTGAATTTCCTTTAAATATCTATTTTCAATTTCTGATTTTTGTCTATTTATATTTTCTTCCTGCCATTTGAAAAAATATAGTAATAAAACTGAAACAAGCATAAAAACAAAAAAGAAACTCATACATAAAATAGTTGTAATTCTTTTAGCTCCCATAAAATTAATAGCTTGGTTTAGAAACAAAGTTATTTCCCCAACACCTAAAAAATTTAAATAGGTACTTACATCTAGCCATTGAAGACCTATTATAAAAAATAAGAAAACAAAGTATTTTTCTATGGAGTTTACATTTTCAAAATCTAACCTCACATAATAAAAAAACCAAATTAAGCCTAAAATTGAGGTTTTTCCAAAGGGAAGATAAATTTTATAAAACATATTTATTATAATATATGCTAGGGGAATCACTAGGGATATTAAAATCATTTTTCTATATATTATTTTCTTTCCTCTTTTTTTTATGGAAAAGGCATCAAACAACATAATCATAGAAAGGTAAATAGGATAAGATCTCACTGTATTTAAAAAAACCAACTTAAACATAGCTATTAAAATATACTCCTTATCCCAATTGTCCAACCCATAAATTATAGAATCATATATTTTGAAATTTTCATGCTTAAAAATAATAGGAAATAATAATCCTAGAAAAAAAACAACAATTGCTTTTTTTAATTCTCTACTATTTATATTTGCTTGAAATTCACTATTCATACATTACTCCTTGGAAGATATTTTCTTTAGAGAAGATTCTATAAACTTATCCACTCCTTTTTTTCTATAATCATCTGACACAGTAACTTTTATAATTTTATTTTCATCCTCTGCATTCCCTATAATTTCACCTATTCCAATGATAATATCATTATATCTAAATAATATTATTTCATTTTTATTAATTCTTTCTATTATATAATCTTCTGGATTTTCTTTGGATCTACCTATATTTTTAAAATATCCTAGAATTTCATAAATTTCATTAATAGTTGGATAGTTTATATTTATTTTATCAAATGAAATTATATTATTTAATATTTTCTTACACATGGAATAATGCAGTGGATCATTAGTATGTTCTACAACATCCTTAATTTCATTTTCCCTTATAATCTTTTCTAGTATTTCATAAATATCCTCTCTATTTTCATCCTCTAAATAAAATTCCAGCATAATATTTTTATTGTTAGTTGAAAAATATCCACAGACACCAGTTTCATCTTCTATTTGAAAATAATTACAAAGGGACCCCATTCCTAGCATATGATCCATGGGAGAATTTAAACCTCTAGGATTTTTTTCTATTATTTTATCCAATGCTTCCATTTGTACTTTATTGAATTTCAAAATATTTCCCTCCTCTTTGTCTCACTTATTTTTTAACGAATTATACTCATATAATTACATAATATTTAAAATTATATCACACTTTATTTTCTTTTTCCATACACAGACACCAGTTCACCTATTTTAAGTGTTAATTATGTATAAAAAAATGCCAACACTTTTTAAAAATGTTGGCAAAATGTTGGCATTTCTACATATTTACTTTGTTTTTACTCTGTAACTTCTGATTTATTCAATGTAAACTTACCTACTAATTCAATGTGAGAAGTTTGAGGGAAAAGATCCAAAGGTTGAATCTTTTCTAATACATAACCTTCTTCTATTAATATTTTACTATCCCTTGCAAAAGTTGAAGGATTACAAGAAATATACACAAGTTCTTCTATCTTATGACTTGATAATGTTCTCAATGTTTCTTCTTCAATTCCTTTTCTAGGAGGATCAAATATTACTGCATCTATAGTTTTTTCGTCCTTCATTAATTCTTGTATTTTCCTATTAACATCACCACATATAAATTCAACATTGGTAATATTATTTCTTTTTGCAGTTCTTAATCCATCTGCAACTGTTTTTTCAACTATTTCCATAGAATATACTTGTTTTGCTTCCTTAGAAAGAATCATCCCAATAGTTCCTATTCCTGCAAAGGCATCTACAATACATTTATCTTGTATATTATTGAAATAACTTATTCCAACTTCATATAGCTTTTTAGTTTGTTCTAAGTTTATTTGGAAAAAAGAAGTTGGAGAAATACTAAAATCTATTCCCTTTATATTTTCTTGAAGAGTTCTTTGACCAAATAAATGTTTTTGTGAATTTCCAAGGGCAACATTTGTTCTCTTATCATTTAAAGAAATATATACTGATTTTACTTGATCCATTTCTTCATAAACTTCCTTTAATAAAGCAAAAACTTCATCTGGTATTTTTTTAGCATTAATAATTAAAACTAACATAGCCTCATTTTGAGAATTAGTTCTAGTCATAATATGTCTAAGAATTCCCTTGTGAAATTTCTCATTATATACAGAAATATTTTTATTTTTATTTAAGATTTTTTTAACTTTATTTATAACTTCATTACTTAAGTCTGAGCTTAACATATTTTTATCAATTTGAAAAATTTCATGGGATCTTCTTTTAAACATCCCTGTTATTATTTCACCATTTTGTCCATAGGCAAAGGGTTCAATTACTTTATTTCTATAGTTAATTTCTTTATCTGACCCTATAATTGGTAAAATATAGGCATCTGAAACTCCACCTATTTTTTTCATAACATCTGAAACTAATAACATTTTATATTTTAATTGAGCTTCGTAACTAAGCATTGCAAAATTACATCCATGAAAATCCTCTTCAGTGAACTTTGGAAAATCAATTCTTTCTTCTCCAGGTTTTATTATTTTTTTTATTATGCCCCTTCCGTAGGATTTCTTCTTTGAGATTAATTGGATTTCCAATTCATCTCCTGGAACTGACATGGGTACAAAAACAGGAAAGCCATCAATGTGACCCATTCCTTCTCCCCCATTAACAATTTTTTCAATACTAATTTCCTTCAACATCTGTTTTTTCTCCTTCTAGTTTAAAATACCTTATTTCTTTAGAATGTTCCATTTTTCCTTTGTCCAACATTTCAAGTTCTATCTTTTTAAAATTAGATTTATTATAATAACTCATCATTTGTTTTCTAAGTTGTTTATTGCAAATTTCAACTTGTTTTTTTTCAAATTTAACTTGTCCCTCTAGTCTTTCAATTCTAGAGAGATAATTTTTATTTACTCCAAATACAACTAATGTAATTACAAGTCCCACAACAAAAGTTTTCATTTTATCACCTTTTTACTAAATTTTTTCTATGACTCTTAATTTTGCAGAATGAGCTCTATTGTTATAATCTAGTTCTGTCCCTGTAGCACAAATTGGTTTCTTTGTTACAAGCTTAACTTGAGGTTTCTTACCACATATACAAATAGGTATTGTTGGAGGACAAGTACATCCCTTAGCTAACTCTCTAAATTTATTTTTTACTATTCTATCTTCTAAAGAGTGGAAGGTAATTATTCCCAATCTTCCCCCTACTTTTAAACATTTCACAGCTTTTTCTATTGATACTTCTAGAACTTCTAATTCTCTATTAACTTCAATTCTAATAGCTTGGAAAGTTTTTTTAGCAGGATGCTTTTTACTTCTACCGTGATAAGCTCTTCTAATTATAGCTACTAATTCCCCTGTAGTTTCAATTGCCTTTTCTTGTCTAGATTCACAAATATATCTTGCTATTTTCCTAGCAAATCTTTCTTCCCCATAATCATAGATAATCTTTGAAAGTCTTTCCTCTTCATAATTATTAACTATGTCATAGGCAGAAATAGGATTGGATTTATCCATTCTCATATCTAATTTAGTGTCAAATCTATAGGAAAATCCCCTATCTTCATCATCTAATTGTGTGGAAGATACTCCAATATCCATTAATATTCCATCTATTTCACTTTCCCCAGCCATGTAAATAACTGTGTCTAGATTTTCAAAATTCTCCTTAAAAACTTGCCATTTATCTTTATATGGTTCCAATCTTTTTGATGCAAAATCAATAGCTTGTTGATCTTGGTCCATTGAAATTAGTTTTCCCTTTTCTGAAAGATGTTTCAATATTCCCTCTGAATGTCCACCTCCACCAAGTGTACAGTCAAGATAAACTCCATCTTTATTTATTATTAAATTTTCTATTGTTTCATTAAATAAAACTGGAATATGATAATCACTAAAAGTGTCATCTAACTTTTCATTCATTTTTACCTCCATTGAAAAAATAGAGAAGCGAGCTTCTCTATTAATTAAAACATTATATAATATATTACTCTTCTTAAAACATTTAAAGCAAAATATGCTAAGATGGGAGATAAATCAATTCTCATGGACCCCATTGGAATCAGTGCTCTAAAAGGTGCTAGCACAGGTTCTGTTATTGCATAAACCACTTCTGTAAATTCATTTCTCTTATAAGGCACTAACCACGAAAGAGCCACTCTAATTAAAATAATTAAATTAAGTATTGTCATAGCATAATTAACAATATTCCATATCATTATCCTCATATTTTCCCCCTTTTTAATTTTCTTCTAAAAAGTGATGCTTTGTAATTTTAATGTATTCTAATCCTGACCATATAGTTAAAACTACAGGTATTAACATTAAAGCATTATTTATATTTAAAATAGTATCATACTTTTTACCAAAAATAATTAATATCATGATAACTATCATTTGGGAAGTAGTTTTGTATTTCCCTAATTTAATAGCTCCTATGACTTCACCCTTAGAGGCTACAATCATTCTTATTCCACTTATTAAAAATTCTCTAAAAATAACAACAATTGACATCCAAGATGGTATATAATCTATTGAAACCATTACAACTAAAGCTGATATAACTAATATTTTATCTGCCAGTGGATCCATAATCTTTCCAAAATCTGTTACTAAATTATGTTTCCTTGCAAGATATCCATCAAAAAAATCTGTAATAGAAGCCACTGCAAATATAACTAAAGCAATGATTTTGTAAATTAAATTTCCTGGTGAATTCTCTAAAAAATAAATAAAAGGTACTGCTAGTAATAATCTTGTAATTGTTAACTTATTAGGTAAATTCATATTCTCCCCCCATATATTTTTAATTATCTTCTAATATAGGCCCTATAAAATCATATTGAAATCTTTGTTCAATTTTAACCTTTACAATATCCCCTTGTTTCCCTGTTCCATCGCTAGTTAAAACCTTTCCATCAATATCAAGTGCTTGACTTCTCATTCTTCCTTCTAACATATATTCACTTTCAGAAGAAACTCCATCAATAATAACTTCAACTTCTTTTCCTATATATTTTTCATTTATGCTTTCTGCTATTTCCCCTTGAACATTTAGAAGATCCGCCCATCTTGCGTCTTTTATCTTTTCATCAACTTGATTAGGAAGAGAATAAGCAATTGTATCTTCCTCTCTTGAGTATTTAAATACTCCAACATAATCAAATCTAAATTCCTTTACAAATTCCTTTAATTCTTCATAATTTTCCTCTGTTTCTCCAGGGAATCCAACTATTACAGTTGTTCTTATTGTAGCATCAGGAATTGCACTTCTAATTCTTCCTAAAATATCCCTTACTTGTTTCCCTGATTTTGCTCTAGCCATGCTTTGTAGCATGTTATCTGAAATATGTTGAATAGGTACATCAAAATATTTACAAATTTTTGGTTCCTCTTTAATAACTTGAATTAATTCATCAGTTATTGAATTTGGATACATATAGTAAAGTCTAATCCATTCTATTCCTTCTACTTTAACTACTTCTTTTAAAAGTTTAGCTAAAGCTAGTTCCCCATAAATATCTTTTCCATACTCTGTTGTTTCTTGAGCTAATATATTTAATTCCTTAACACCTTGAGCTGCCAAAGCCTTAGCTTCTTCCACTACATCTTCTATATATCTACTTCTCAAGTCTCCTCTTAAAGTAGGTATTATACAATATGTACAATGTTTGTCACAACCTTCTGATATTTTAATATAAGCTGAATGAACATTATTTATAAGAACTCTTTTAGTATCAGTAGTTGCAAGAAAGTCTAGCTTTCCTACAACTGTTTCTTTATTTCCATGCATTACTGATTTTATAATTTCATAAATATGATCAATATTTCCAGTTCCAACAACAGCATCTATTACAGGAATTTCTTCCATAAGTTCTTCTTTATATCTTTCAGATAAACATCCAGTTACTATTAACTTCTTCAAGTTATAGTCTTCCTTATATGCTCCAACTTCAAGTATAGTCTCTATAGATTCCATTTTTGCATCATTTATAAAAGCACAAGTGTTAACAATAATAACATCTGCTTCTTTTAAATTTTCTACCAATTGAATTTTTCCTTCATTTATAAGGATACCCAACATATTTTCACTATCAACTGTATTTTTACTACAACCTAAACTAATTAAACCTAATTTCATTATCATACCTCATCTAATCTAATATTCTTTTTTTACTAAGACTAATTTTTCCCTTTTCAGTAGATATTACCTTAACGTCAAATTCGTCTCCTTCTTTTAATACATCTTCAACTTTTTCAACTCTTTCCTTTGAAATTTCAGAAACATGTAATAGTCCTTCTTTTCCTGGAAGTATTTGCATAAATGCTCCAAAATTCATAACTTTTACAACTTTACCTCTGTATATTTCTCCAACCTCAACATCTTTAACTTGGTCAGTTATTCTTTGTACTGTTAATTTTAATCCTTCTAAATCTGCACAGAATATAGAAACTTTTCCGTCGTCAGTTATATCTATTAGAGCTCCTGTATCTTCAACTATTTTTTTGATATTTTTTCCACCAGGTCCAATTAATCCACCTATTTTGTCAGTGGCAATTTGTAATTGATGAATTCTTGGTGCATTTGCTGCTAGATCTTCTCTTGGTTCAGAAATAGCTGCGTTCATTACTTTAAGAATTTGAATTCTTGCTTTATGAGCTTGATTTAATGCAATTCTCATAATTTCTTCAGTAATTCCAGTTATTTTTATATCCATTTGTAGAGCAGTGATTCCAGATTTTGTTCCTGCAACTTTAAAATCCATATCTCCTAAATGATCTTCAAGTCCCATTATATCAGTAAGAACAGTGAATTCTTCATTTTCTTTTATAAGTCCCATTGCAATACCAGCTACATGTTCTCTAATAGGTACCCCAGCATCCATAAGAGCAAGAGATCCTCCACATATTGAAGCTTGAGAAGATGAACCATTTGATTCTGTAATATCAGAAACAACTCTTACTGTGTAAGGGAATTCTTCTTCACTTGGCATTACATAAGATAGGGCTCTTTCTGCTAGAGATCCATGTCCTAATTCTCTTCTTCCTGGAGCTCCATTTCTTCCTGTTTCTCCAACTGAATAAGCAGGGAAGTTATAATGTAAATAGAATTTTTTGTAATATTCTTCATTTAAAGTGTCAACTAATTGTTCATTTGATTTAGAACCTAAAGTTGTAGTTACTAGAGCTTGAGTTTCTCCCCTTGTAAACATTGCTGAACCATGAGGCATAGGTAAAGAACCTACTTCTGCATATAATTCTCTTAATTCATCAGTTTTTCTTCCATCAACTCTATGTTTATGATAAAGAATAGAATCTCTTACTAATTTTTTCATTAATTTATCATAGTACATTTTAAATTCATCCATAATTTCTTTTGGAATTTCTTCTGCTTCAACATCTGCAAAATTTTCAGCTACAAATTTTTCTGTTAATTCTGCTTTTAAAGCGTCCACTGTATCTTGTCTTTCTTGTTTTCCAACTTTTAATACAGCTTCCTTTAATTTTTCAGTTCCATTTTCATCAATAAATCCTTTTACCAATGGATTAGTTTCTGGTTTAGTGAATGTTATTTTTTCTTTTCCAGCTAATTTTACAAATTCTTCTTGGAATTCACATAATATTTTGATATTTTTGTGTCCAAACATAATAGCTTGAAGCATAGTTTCTTCGTCCATTTCTTTAGAACCAGATTCAACCATGTTAATAGCATCCTTTGTTCCTGCAACTTTTAGATTAAGTTCACTTTCTTCCAATTGTTTTGGAGTTGGATTAAGAACAAATTCTCCATTTATTCTTCCAACACAAACTGAAGCAACTGGTCCTAAGAAAGGAATATCAGATATCATAAGTGCTGCAGAAGCACCTGTAATACTTAAAGCTTCTGTTGCATTTTCTCCATCATAAGAAAAAACAGTATTTACTATTTGAACCTCATAAGTGAACCCTTCTGGGAACATTGGTCTTAAAGGTCTATCTGTTAATCTAGCAATAAGAGTTGCATCAGTAGATGGTCTTGCTTCTCTTTTATTAAATCCTCCTGGGAATTTTCCAGCAGCATAATATTTTTCAATATAATCTATTGTTAATGGGAAAAAGTCTATCCCAACTCTTGGTTCTTTTCCACGGTTAACAGTACTTAACATTACTGTATCACCGTATTTAACCATAACAGCCCCATTAGATTGTCTTGCAAATTTACCAGTTGAAAGTGATAACTTTCTACCTGCAAATTCTATTTCTAGTTTTTTTTCTTCAAACATTTATTTCCTCCTAATATTTTTATAAATTATTATAAAGGAATCAGTAAATAATAAGGGAAAAATTATGTATTTTAAATTCTTAAATTTACATAAATTATCTCTTACTACTTACTTATCAATCCTCATTATAACAATCTTTTCATCCTTAAAGTATACCATTTTTAAACACAAAAATCAAAGATAATTATAATTAAAGAAAAAGAGTAAGACCAAAAATCCTACTCTTTTTCCATACTTTTTTCATCATTATTATTTTCTTTTATTTTCTTTTCAACTATTTTCATTTGCTTTAATAACCACTCATCATTGCTTTTTATTTTTTTAGCTTTTTCCATAAATTCAATAGCTTTATCATATTCCTTTAACATTGAATAGTTCCAAGAATACTCACATAATATCCAAAAATCCTCTCTTCCCTTTTCCTTAGCTTTATCAAGGGATTTAATAGCCTTGTCGTGTTGGAATTTTTTACTATAACACCAAGCAATTTGTGAATAAAGCCATACATCGTCTCTTCCTTGTTCTTCAACAAACAATAAAGATTTAAAAGCACGATCTATTTCTCCTAATCTTTCTAAACACCAAGCTATATGAGAATTAACCCAAATATCCTCATTTAAATGATATTTAGCTCCATAATAGTAATTTAGAGCCTTCTTATAGTCTCCCATCTTTTCATAAACAAGACCCATTTCAGAATAAATCCAATAGTCATCCCTTCCAAGCTCAATACTCAACATATATTTTTCAATTGCTTTTTGAAAATTTCCCAATTGAGAATAATTCCAACCTATTTCGCTAATTATTAAATAATCATCCCTTCCATATTTTTGGGATTTTTTCAAATAATATATAGCCAATTTATATTTTTTTAAAGCTTTATAGTTAAAAGCTAATTGAGTACTTAACCATCCATTTTCATCATATTCATTTTGAGCTTCAGCCTTTAATAGATATTCCACAGCCTCTTCCATTTCTTCTAATCTGCTTAGACAACCTCCTATATTGCAATAAAGCCAATATGATTTTTCCCCTTGTTTTTCCAGTTCTTTATATGATTTTAATTCCTCTTTAAGTTCTTCCTTTTCCTTACGTCTTCTTTCTATAAGCTCGTTTTCCATAAGTTCGTCTTCTTCATATCCTCTAAACATAATATCTCCTTTACTTATTCAACTTCTTGTATTTTTCCATTGTTATGCAAATAACTAGCTAAATATACAAATGGAGTATCTGAAATCGCAACTAAAACTTTTAAAATATAAGTTGTTATAAATATTTCTATTAAAACTTCTTTAGGATAAACACCATAAAAAGCAACCAATGTAAATATTGTATTGTCAATTAATTGACTTACAAGGGTACTTGCATTGTTTCTTATCCAAATATGCTTTGTTTCACTGTATCTTTTCTTCCAAAATTCATAGGCCCATATATCGTGACTTTGTGAAGTTAAGTAAGCAAGTAGAGATGCGCATATTAATCTAGGCATAAAATCAAATATTCTTTGTAAACCTTGAAACATTATAACTGCTTCTTTCACATCACTTGGAACAAATGATACTGCTATTTTCATAATTACACTCATAACTATTAAAGAGAAAAACCCTATATAAACAGCCCTTTGAGCATGTTTTTTACCATAATTTTCAGCTAATATATCTGTAACTAAAAATCCACCAGCATATAAAATATTTCCTAAAGTAGTACCTACACCAAATAAATCAACCAATAAAACAACTTGTATATTAGCAAGTATAGTTGAAATAGGTATCCATATGTATAGTCCTATTTTACCATATTTTTTGTAAATAAATAATATACTTAAAAAATTTACAAGTAACATAACCAACCACATTAATTCATTTCTCATTGTTCGAACACTCCTAGATCTTTATTATTGATAAGAAGTTCCACTCTATCATCATCTTGAAGATAACTATATTTTTCTATAAACCATTTCACTAGATTTTCATCTCTTTTAACTATTGTACCATTATCTATGAAGATATTTAAAGTTATATTTTTAAAATATTTAAGCCCTAATTCTATATCCCTATCTATCATTTTTTTTGTTTGACCCTTGGTACAAACAAGTAAACAAATAGAATATATTTCCTTTCCTAATAATTTTAGAATATCTTCATTTAATTTAAAATTTTTATTATAATGATTAATTCTAAAATCCTCATTAAAAGTCTCAAGCCCCATTCTAATTCTAACTTCTACTCCTGGGAATAATTTTCTAATTTCATCTAATCTTTTTAAATATCCATAATATATTTCAAAATAAATAATTTTAATGTTTTTTTCATAGACAACATCTTTTATCATCTTCATAGTTTCATCAGTTAATTCAAATACAGAACCTGAATTTATAACTTCTAAAACTCCAAATTCCCCAGTAATATTTTTTATTGTATCTCTATTGATTATATCCATAGAATCTTCATCTAAAGAATTATCTTCTATATAATTACAAAAGCTACATTTTCCATAAGCACATGGAAAACTTTTTAAAAGTACTATTTCCCTTCTATGCTTATCTTGAATTTTATTATATCTTATTCCCATTTAACCTCCTTTTACATTTAAATAAAAAAGGGCAGAATATACCTGCCCTGACAATCTAAATAGTACAAATTTAGACCTAGTTTTTTATAGATGGTTTAACTGTGCAGAACATCTTTCAGGTTAAAGTATATTAATATTTTCAAACTTTGTCAATTGTTTTTAATATTATGTTAGAATTTAACGTCTCTTTTTCCTTCATCAATACTTTTAAGTCCATCTGCCACTTCTTTATAATATGGTTCGTCCTTTAATTTTTCCAAATGTTGTTCAATTACTTTAAGTGCAATTTTTGCAGTTTCTGGTGTTGCATAATCTAAAACATATTCCTTCAATGTAAACATAGCATTTGGAATACAATAATTATGTACAAATTTAGATTTTGCCACTTTCATAAATTCTTCCCCAGTTCTTCCTGCTCTATAACATGCAGTACAAAAAGATGGAATTTCTCCAGTTTCACAAACTGTTTTAACAACGTCATCTAAGGAATTGTCATCATTAATTGTAAATTGTTCAGAATCATTTAATTGATTGGCTTTTTTTGATTTTGCGTAAGCTCCCACACCTATTCTAGTACCTGCATCTATTTGAGAAACTCCAAGAGGTATAACTTGATCACGAACTTCCTTTGGTTCCCTAGCAGTACATATTAATCCTGTATATGGAACTGACAATCTAATAACTGCAACTAATTTTTTAAAGTCTTCATCTGAAACTTTATATTTCAATTCTCTACTAAAAGGTGTTTCAGTTGCAAATGTTATCCTAGGAAATGAAATTGTATGTGGTCCAACACCATTGAAATTTTCTTCCAAGTGAATTGTGTGATATAAAAGACCCATAACCTCAAATCTCCAATCATAAAGTCCAAATAAAACTCCTAGACCCATATCATCTATTCCACCTTTCATTGCTCTATCCATAGAGTAAAGTCTCCAACGATAGTGACCCTTCATAGTTCCCTCTGGATGCATGAATCTATAAGTTTTGTGATGATAAGTTTCTTGGAAAACTTGAACAGTTCCTATTCCAATATCCTTTAGTTTTGCAAATTCATCTGTTCTTAGTGGAGCACAATTTATATTTGCACGACGAATTTCACCGTGTTCTGTTTTTGTGTCATATACTGTTTTTACTGTATCTACCATATAATCAACTTGAGTATTAGGTGATTCCCCATAAACTAGTATAGTTCTTTTTTGTCCCTCTTCTATCATTACCTTAACTTCTTCTGATACTTCTTTTAAAGAAAGAGTTTTACGTTTCATAACTCCATTGTCACATCTAAATCCACAATATTTACATTTATTTACACATTCATCACTACAGTATAGTGGTGCAAAAAATACTAATCTATCTCCGTAAACCTCATGTTTTAATTTGTATGCTAGTTGATACATTTCTTTAATAGTGTCTGGATCTTGATTTTGAATTAATATAGCTGTTTCTTCTGGTTCTAATCTAACACATTTCTCTGCCTTTTTTAAAACCCTTCTAACATCTTCCTTTGAAGGTGCTTCTGCTTGATTTAATTTTTCCCAAATTAAATCATCATCAATAAAATCTTTGTCCATTTTATCATATTCTGCCATTTCCTTAGCATATTTTTGTGTGAAATTCATTTATAAATCCTCCCTAATTATTTAACTTTAGTCAACATTGCTTTAACAGATACACCTTCCACTCTTCCAAGTTTTCCTGTAACAGCAGATATCTCATCATTTGTGCCCTCAGCAATTAATGTAATTACAGAGATTTCACGTTCTTTATAGGGGATTCCCATTCTTCCAACAAATAGCTTTGAGTATTCATGTAAAATAGCATTTACCAAGTAAAATTTACTTAGATTTTCAACTACAATTCCTATTATGGCTATTCTTGTGTCCCTTTCTTCACTCATAACATCTCCCTTCCTTAACCTTAATTTTTTTAAAGATAAAGAGACCTTCCATACATTTGCAAGGAAGGTCATTTGAATTTATTAATAAGTCCTCCTCTACGGAAATACCGATGAGTCAGATATCTTCAAAGCCCTGTATTCCCAAGTATATTACAAGCAAATACATTGCACATTTACTACAGTATATTCCATGTTCATTAAAATGTCAATGGCTAAAGATTTAATAATAATTTATTTTTTTTATACTTCTATTCTATTTCTTCCATTGTTTTTCCCTTTGTATAGGGCAATGTCAGAAGCTTTATTTAATTCATCTAATGTTTTATTTGTTTCATTTAAATAACTAATTCCAACACTTACTGATATGAATATTTTTTCCCCATTTACAATAAAGGCATGACGATTAATTTTATTTTGTAAATCAATCATAAGTTGTTTTGCATGATTTATATTTGTATTTGGAAAGGCATAGGCAAATTCCTCTCCTCCTAATCTACCAATTAAACATTCCCCCTTTGAAACTTCCTTCATTAATATAGCTAGCTCTCTTAAAACTTTGTCCCCAGCATCATGTCCATAGGTATCATTAATATTTTTAAAATAATCAATGTCAACCATTGCATAGGAAAAATCCTTTTCTTCAAGAATGTTACTTTCTAAATATTTTCTAGATTCCTCTAAAAAATATCTTCTATTCATAAGCCCTGTTAGTGCGTCTGATCTAGCTAAAATATTCAATTTACATTCCCTGTGATGTTCTCTAGTTATATCATTTAAAACTCCTCTAAAACCCATGAATTTATTATGTTCATCGTATATAGGTACCCCACTTATTTGCAACCAAATTTCATTATTATTTTTATGTATGAACTTATATTTCCTTTTATAAAGTTTTTCCTTTTCCTCTATGCTTTTTAAAATTTCAATTTGAAAATTTTCTTTTTCCTTTAAAATATTATAAACTGACATTTCAAATAATTCCTCAGGAAAATAACCTAAAATTTTTTCTATTTTATTTGATACATAATTGAACTTACTGTCCCTTCCTATTTCCCAAACAACTGCTTCAGCAGCATCTGTAACATCTAGAAATCTTTGTTTACTTTCTTCTAAATTTTTTAACGCTATTGTTAGATTATCCTTTGTTTTTCTTAATTTATAATTTAATAAAATTAAAAGGAATAATGACAACATTAACAAACAAGATAAAATAATTAGTTCTATAGTTCCTAAAAGGACATAATTTTTAAAATCAAAATTTGTTTTAGAAAAAGTGTCATGTGCAAAAAGAAATTTAGAATTAACTAAAGTTAATATAGGTATATAGAAAGTTGAAATTCTATTATTTAAAAGCAAGGCATACATCTCCTTTGAATTGTCATGATTAATAATTTGTTATGATTATAATATTATACCATTTTCAAAGTAAAATTTAAAACTCTTTTATAAAAATATTTTTTAGATGCAAAGTTCTTTCACATAATTTTTTACAACTTCATAGTCTCCACTTGATTCATGAATTTTTTTAACTATTGCTGTTCCCACTATAACATTGTCAACATATTTATATATATTTTCCACATCTTCTTTACTACTTATTCCAAAACCAACTGCCACAGGTATGTTAGAATATTTTTTTACTTCCTTTATATATTCTTCAAAATCCTTATAAATTTCAGAATCCCTTCCTGTAACTCCAAGAGAAGAAACAGTGTACACAAATCCACTTCCCCTAGAAAGGGTTTTCTTCATTCTATCCTTTGAAGTTGGTGTTGCAAATGGAATTAAAGCTATTTTTTCTTGATCTAAAAATTCTAAAATTTCATCTTGTTCCTCATATGGAAGATCTGGAATTATAAGACCATCTATTCCTATTTTTTCACATTTTTCCACAAATTCCTTTACTCCATAATTAAATATAGAATTATAGTATATTAAAAACACCAAGGGTACTTGTATATCCTTTCTAAATTTACTGATTTCAGTAAAGATTGATCTTAAACAAACTCCCTTTTCAATAGCTCTTTGACCTGCACTTTGAATAACTGGTCCATCAGCTAATGGATCTGAAAATGGAACTCCTATTTCTATAACATCACATCCTCCATCTTCTAGTGCATGTACCATTGATCCTAATTTATCTATACTAGGATCTCCCCCTGTTAAGAATCCTATAAAATTTTTATTCTTTTCTCTTAATTTTTTTTCCAATTTATTCATAATCACAGCTCCTTATTTATTTAATTTGTGAATATCATTGTTTTCATAATAATCCATTATAGTATTCATATCCTTATCCCCTCTTCCAGAGATATTTATAATTATAATGTCATCCTTTGTAGTTTCATCAATCTCTCTTAAAGCTAAAGCAACTGCATGGGAACTTTCTATTGCTGGAATAATCCCCTCAACACTTGAAAGCTCCTTTAAAGCAACTAAAGCTTCCTCATCAGTGATAGATTTATAAACTGCCCTATCTATACTTTTTAAATAAGCATGTTCAGGACCTACCCCAGGGTAATCAAGACCTGCTGATATTGAATGGGCAGGAAGAATATTTCCATTTTCATCAGTTAATAATATTGATTTCATTCCTTGGAAAACTCCAATATGAGCATCAACTTCATCTGATAAAACAACAGCATGTTTTCCTGACTTAACTCCTAGCCCTCCAGCTTCAGCTCCTATTAATTGAACAGTTTCGTCCTTTACAAAGGGATAAAATATTCCCATTGCATTACTTCCTCCACCAATACAAGCATATATTCTATTTGGCAATCTTCCTTCTTTTTCTAAAATTTGAGCCCTTGCTTCAACACCTATAACCTTTTGAAATTCTCTAACCATATAAGGATAAGGATGAGGTCCCACAACTGAACCTATAACATAAAAAGTGTCTTCAACACTACGTACCCATTCCTTTATTGCCTCATTAGTTGCATCCTTTAAAGTACTAGTTCCACTTGTAACTGAAATAACCTCTGCATTTAATAATTTCATTTTAAATACATTTAAAGACTGTCTTTCAACATCCTCTTTTCCCATAAAGACTCTACATTCCATTCCCATTAATGTAGCAACTGTGGCAACTGCTACACCATGTTGTCCTGCTCCTGTTTCTGCAATAATTTTAGTTTTTCCCATTCTTTTAGCAAGTAATACTTGTCCTAATACATTATTTATTTTATGGGCACCTGTGTGGTTTAAATCTTCCCTTTTAAGATATATTTTAGCTCCCTTATATTTTTCACTAAGGGCCTTAGCATAATATAAAGGATTTGCTCTTCCAACATATTCCTTTAAATAATAGTTATACTCATCCATGAAATCTTTGTCTTTTAAAGCCTCTTTTAATTCTCTTTCTAAATCCAATAAAGGATTCATTAAACTTTCTGGGACATATTGTCCTCCGTATATTCCAAATTTTGTCATCTTATCCCCCTTGTATTATTTTATATTTTTAAATAACAATTTTATTTTTTCTTTATCTTTTATTAAATTTGTTTCAACTCCAGAATTTACATCTATAACATTAGCTTTTGAAATATTTATTGCTGAATTTATATTTTCACTGTTTATTCCACCAGCTAGTATTTTTTTTTGATTAACAGTTATATCTTTAATAAGATCCCAATTAAAAGTCTCACCAGTTCCACCGTAAGATCCAGTTTTAAAGGTTTCAAATAATATTCCATGAACCATATTATATTTTTTTATTTCATCTATATTTATTTCATTTTTCACATGGATTACCTTCCATATTTTTATCCCTTTAATTTCCAAATTATTTTTTAATTTTTCTATGTAATCTGTAGTTTCATCTCCGTGAAGCTGAATAACTTTAAGTTTACATATTTTAACTGCCTTTAATATAAAGGATATGTCTTCATTTACAAAAACTCCAACTGGTAAAATATCCCTTCTTAATTTTTCAATTAATACCTTCCCCATTTCTAAAGATATTTTTCTTTTTGAATGGGAAAAAATAAAACCTGCATAGGTTAAATCAAAGTTATTTATTATATTAATTTCTTTAATTTTTTTAATTCCACATATTTTTATTTCCATGGGAACTCCCCTTTAATTAGAATAACTTTCTTTAAAAGTTCTAGCTAGATCCTCTACACATTGAGACAGCATAAAACTTTCTCCCACTAAAATTCCATCAATTTTAACACTTGATAATTTTTCCACATCTTCCTTTGTTTTTATTCCAGATTCACTAACAACTAAAATATTTTTAGGAATATATTTTCTAAGTTCAATTGTATTTTCAATATTTGTTGAAAAACTTTTTAAATCCCTATTATTTATACCTATAATGTCTGCTCCCACCCTTAGGGCTATTTGAATTTCTTCCCTTGTATGAACTTCCATAAGAACATCTAAATCTATTTTTTTTGCTAATTCATAAAGATTTTTCAATTTATCTTCATCTAAAATATTTACAATCAACAATATTGCACTTGCTCCTAGGGCTTTGGCATTATAAATTTGAATTTTATCTAGTATAAAATCTTTACATAAAACAGGTATTTCTACTTTTTTTGAAACCATTCTTAGATATTTATCCTTACCTAAAAAGAAATCTTCCTCTGTGAGTACTGATATTGCATCTACACAACTATTATATTTTTTAGCTATTTTACGAGGATTAAAATCTTTTTTTATTAATCCCTTGGAAGGGGATGCTTTTTTTATTTCACCAATTATACTTAATCCATCCTTTTTAATAGCCTCATAAAAGCTCATATTTTTTTTATGCTTATATTTCTTTTCTATAAATTTTAATTTAGTTTCCACAATTTTTTTTAAATATTCCTCCATGTTTACACCTCATTACTTACTAGTATAAATTCTTCTAATTTTTTATAAGCCAATCTTTCATCAATTATTTTTTTTGCTTTTAAAATTCCATCTTCTATAGAAGTTACTAAATTAGAAGCATACATAGCAAGGGCTGAATTTAATATTACAATATCCCTTTTAGCTCCCTTTTCCCCTTTGAAAATATCTTTTATAATTTTTCCGTTAAAAATTGCATCTCTTCCTTGAATATCTTCTTTTTTCCCAAGTTCAAAGCCAAAATCCCTAGGATTTATAGTATATTTTTTAAACACACCATTATTTAATTCAAGAACCTTTGTATTTCCTGTTATAGTAGCCTCATCTAATCCATCTTCCCCATAAACTATTAAAGCTTTTTTAACACCTAGATTCTTTAAAACATCTCCGTAAATATCCATTAGCCTTTCTTCATAAACTCCAACTAGCATATGATTTGCTGATCCTGGATTTATAAGGGGACCAAGTATATTGAATATAGTTCTAAGTCCTAAATTTTTTCTTACTTTTCCAACATTTTTCATTGCCCTATGAAATGAAGGGGCATATAGAAAACTTAAATTAGTTCTTTGAACACATTCTTTAACTTCCTCAGGAGTTAAATCAAGCTTTACTCCCAATCCTTCCAATACATCTGCACTTCCACAGTTACTAGATACTGAACGGTTACCATGTTTAATTACACATCCACCTCCAGCAGCAACTACTATAGCTGTTGCTGTACTTATATTAAATGTATTGGATAAATCTCCCCCTGTTCCAACTATATCTATCATAACTAAGTCATCAACATTTACTTTAGTAGCTAGGTTCCTTAGAACTTTTGCCCCTGCAGTAACTTCAACAGAAGTTTCCTTTTTTATTGAAAGAGCTGTTAAAAAACTGCTAATAAGAATATCATCACTATTTTCATCCATAATATAGTTCATTGCATATTCCATTTCACTAGCACTTAAATTATTTAAATTAACTAATTTCTTTATTATTTCTTTCATAACTTCCTCCTATCTACATAAATTAATAAAATTAGCTATTATTTCATCTCCACATTGGGTAAGAATTGATTCTGGATGAAATTGAAGTCCATAAACATCATAGTCCCTATGTTTTATTCCCATTATTTCATTATCCCCCATTGTTAAAATTTCTAGCTCATCTGGAAGATCTTCAACTATTAAAGAATGATACCTTGCTACTTTTATTTCATCTGGCATATTTGAAAATAATTTATCATCATTTAATTTTATTTTACTTGTCTTCCCGTGCATTATTTTTTTACTGTGATTTAATTTCCCTCCAAAGGCAACTCCTATAGCCTCATGTCCTAAACATATACCTAAAATAGGAATTTTATTATAGTATTTTTTTATAATAGGAAGGGTTATCCCTGCTTCATATGGAGTTTTTGGTCCTGGGCTGATTATTATTCCCTCTATTTGTAATTTATCCAATTCATCTAAAGTTATTTCATCATTCCTATACACAAGTATATCTTTATTATATTTCCCAATATATTGATATAGATTGTAAGTAAAGGAATCATAATTATCTATTAGTACTATCATATTTTCTCCTTTCCTGTTATAGCTTTCACACAGGCTCTTAATTTATTTAAAGTTTCTTCATATTCAGATTCAGGATCTGAGTCATAAACTATTCCTGCCCCTGCTTGTATATTTATAACATCATCTTTTTTAATAATTGTTCTTATGGCAATGCACATATCCATAGTATTATTAAATCCAAAGTATCCAACAGCTCCCCCGTAAACTCCACGTTTTAAATTTTCCAACTCATCAATTATTTCCATTGCCCTAATCTTAGGAGCACCACTTAAGGTTCCAGCAGGGAAAAAACTTTTAAATGCATCTAAAATATTTTTATCCTCCCTAAGTTCCCCTTGTACTAGGGATGTAATATGCATTACATGGGAATAATTTTTTACTTTTAAATAGCTTGGAACTTTAACTGAACCTATTTTAGCTATTCTTCCCATATCGTTTCTTCCTAAATCAACTAACATATTATGTTCAGATATTTCCTTTTCATCCTTTAATAGTCCCTCTTCTATTTTTTTATTTTCTTTTTCATCCTTTGAGGTTTTTCTAGTTCCAGCTATTGGACAATTTTTTACTATATTATTATTTACTTCAACTAACATTTCTGGACTAGATCCAATAACCTCGTATGATTCCATTTTCAAATAATACATATAGGCTGAAGGGTTTACTTGAGTTAGTTTTCTATATAGGTCCAAGGAATCCACATTTTCCTTTTTACCACTGAATCTTTGGCTTAAAACAACTTGAAATATATCCCCTGCATATATATAATCCTTTGCTTTTTTTACATTTTCTATAAACTTTTCCCTTGTAACATTACTTTTAAAATCAATATCTATATCCTGAATATTGTGATTTAATTTAACCTCTTTGTTAATGTCTTCCATTATTGTTTTTATTTTTTTTCTAGCTTTTTCTTCTCCAGCCTTTGTATCTTCCTCTAAAACAATAATATGTATTCTTTGAAATAAATGATCATATGCAATAAATTCCTTTGTAAACATTAGATCAATCATTGGAGTTTTTATTTTGTCACTGTTTTCATTTGGAATATTTTCATAAACTCTTATTGAGTCATAGGAAACAGATCCAACAGCTCCTCCTACAAAATTAAATGTAGTTGTATTTTCAACTTCTATTTCATCTAGATAGTCTTTTATTAAATTAAATGGATCCCCTTTAATAATTTTTAATTCATTATTTTCTTGAACTTTTATTTCTTTTTCATCACCAGTTAATAGCATATATGGTTTTCCTATAAATGAATATCTCCCCTTTGGATGAAATTTCTCACCACTTTCTAGTAAAAATCCCACTTCCTCTTTTATGTATTTTTTAAATAAAGTGATAGGAGTTTCTATGTCTCCTGAAATAATCTCTTCATAAGTTTTTAATTTCATTTTTCCTCCTAATTATAAAAAAGTATAAAAAAAATCGTCCCAAAAACTGGGACGATTATTAAAGGGTCTATAATATTTGGTGTTGGTATTTGTAAAAATACTAATGCCTTTATTTTTTGCAAAAAAAAATTGAGACAAATAAAAAAATCCGTTACAATTAAGTTGCGACACCAAAAGAAAGGATGT